>CAWUUP010000064.1:0-7127 GCA_963925255.1 uncultured Luteolibacter sp. | reverse complement strand
CTGCAATGCACTGGCGAACGACATGCTATTTTCAATCGGCACTACCTTGTCTTCCCAAGTGTGCCAGATGAAACACGGCGGCGTGTTTGGTTTCACTTGCAGTTCATTGGAAAGCAACGTGACGAGCTCCTCCGGAGGATTTTCACCAAGTAGGTTTTTCTTTGATCCTTTGTGCGTAAACTCCCCCATCGTGATCACCGCGTAGCACAGCACCCCGAGGTCGGGGCGAGAACTCTCGCGCTCTATCGGATCTGCGGCGTCCGCATTTCCCTCATCAAAATGCGTGAGTAAAGTCGATGCTAAATGCCCTCCTGCGGATGAACCCATGATGCCAATCTTAGCGGGGTCAATATTCCATTCTGTGGCACGTGCACGCACCATACGAACTGCACGAGCTGCGTCGTTAAGCATCACCGGATGACGATATCCCGCAGAGCCTAGGCGATAGGTTAAAACGAATGCCGCGATACCTTGTTCATTGAGAAACTTCGCGTAGTGAGAGCCTTCATGATCGGCCAAACCGCCGTATCCCCCACCCGGACAAATCACCATCGCCGCGCGTGCTACGCCGGGTTTTTCAGGTAAGTATGGAGTAATGGTTGGAATGTCCTTCGGTGTTTCGCCCAGCGCGCCCGGAGCTTTTTCTGACCACAGGGGTATGAGTTCAGCGGCAGACATAAGAGACATCCACAAAAAAGATAGAATCAATACGTGTTTCAACATGCGGAAACCCTAGGTCGATTTTCAGAAATGAAAACCATAGTTACCCTGTTTATTAAATACGGAGATGTTTCTGGAGATCATCGGATTTTTATGTGCATGTATTCGATATGAAACGCGTGCTGTGTATTTTGGAAAACGGTTTTGAGGAAATTGAAACGATAACTCCTGTGGACTTGCTGCGTAGGGCAGGTGTGGAAGTCGTGATGGCGGGAATATCCTCGTCCGAGGTGGTGGGAAGATCGGGGATTCATGTTCGAGCCGATGCGCTCTTAGAAGACGTGAACGCGAATGATTTTGATGTGTTGTTTCTTCCCGGTGGCCCAGCAGTGATGGAGCTAAGAAAACAGGAGCAGATTTTGGATTTGATTCGCATGTATAACAGAAATGGAAAAATCATTGCTGCGATTTGTGCTGCGCCACTTTTATTAAATGATGCCGGAATTTTGGACGGAAAAGTTTTCACTGCTCATTTTACAACATTGGCAGAATTGCCGTTGAGTAACGGTGAGAGCGTGGTTGAAGATGGAAATCTCATCACTTCACGTGGTGCAGGAACGGCATTGGAATTTGGACTAGAGCTGATCACGAAACTACTTGGTGACGGAGCTGCGGCCGAGGTCTCCAAAGCGATCATGGCCTGATTCTTGTCTATCCTTGCATCTTGACGCGTTGGCAGCTTGGCTAATCCGCGATGAGCTCTGATGCCCAACAAGATTTCGCTTACGCGTTTTTGAGTATCCTTTTCGAAGGAGCTCCTTTCATTCTATTGGGAACGATCATTAGTGGATTCATTGATATCTATCTTCCAGCAGGAACGATGGATCGCTTTCTTCCTAAAAATCGGAATCTCGCAGTCCTAGCTGCAGGCTTGATGGGGGCTGTTTTTCCGGTTTGCGAATGCGCTGTAGTTCCGGTGATTCGTAGGTTGGTAAGTAAGGGGCTTCCGATGAGTTGTGCGATCACCTACATGCTAGCCGCACCCATCGTGAACCCGATCACTGCACTCAGTACTTGGAAGGCATTTCAAGGCCAAGCACCATGGATGATGACCGGCGGGCGGATATTGTTAGGATATTTAGTAGCCGTAGGAATCGGACTCGTCGTCTCCCGATTTTCACTTCGTTCCATTTTACGCAAGAGTCTTGTCGACCGGATCGAAAAAGAAGCTGCAACGCCGAAGGTAGAGGAAGCCGGCTCGGGGTGCTGCGGTCATGATCACGAGCACTCACACGATCACGCGGAACATGACCATGAACACTCCGCGCATGACCATGCGCACCTGAAAGAAGACAATCGTCTCATTGCTGCGATGCGTTCCGCACAGAAAGATTTCGTCGATGTCGGAGTGTATTTCACCATCGGTGTCGCGATCACGGCGCTTTTCAACACAGGCATCGCACCAGGTGCGGTCTGGCTTGATGGGCTAGCGGGAAATGCTTTTATTGCACCTGCCGCGTTGATGGCCTTGGCATTTATTCTCAGTCTTTGCAGCACGTCGGACGCATTTATTGCTGCGACTCTCGCGAAATTCACTTGGGGCGCGAAACTGGCGTTTCTTGTATTCGGGCCGATGCTCGACGTGAAACTACTGTTCCTTTATCAGACGGTATTTAGGAAAAAATTCATCCTATACCTTAGCATATCGATTTTCATCGTGATCTGGCTGGTAGCAATCGCAGCACAAAAATGGCTAATCCCATCATGAAGCCTGAACTCCGCAGAATTTTCTTTTCAGCTTCCGTCTTACTGTGGGCGGGAGCCCTACTGTATTTCTATGGATCGGGTCGGATGGATCATTACCTTGTTCCGAGCTTCCGTCCCATTGCTTTGTTTGGCGGCCTGGGTTTGGCGGTTTTAGGAACGTTCAATTTACTTACGGCGCGGCAGTCTGCAAGTTGCGGTCATGATCATGAGGAAGGTGATGAACATGATCACGAAGGTGGTGACATGAATCCCCTCGTATCACTCTTTCTGATGGTTATCCCAATTGGGTTCTCGATGCTCTGGACCATCGATGAGTTTTCCCATGCCACCCTTGCCCGAAAAGGCCTTTATGATGGAACTTCAAGCCCAAAGCAAAATGCGCTTTTCTCATCCATACTCCCGCCGCTGACTTTAGAAGAGATCGAAAAAGGTCACCGCCGCACAGCAGATGGCTACTTGGAATTCGACTTGATGGAATTGTTTTTCGCGACGGGAGATCGTGATTTGCAAGGGTTGATGAATGGTCTGGAAATCGAGACTGAGGGTCGGATTGTGGCGGAAAAAGTAAACAATCCAGATGGAACGCGGATGCGGCTTTACCGAATTTTCATGACTTGTTGCGCAGCGGATTCGCGCGCTATTCCCATAATTTTGGAATTTGGAAAAGAACCCCCTCAACTCCCAGAAAACGGTTGGATCAAAGTGGCGGGTAAAATGAGCTTTCCTGAGGAAAACGGGAGTTTGCAGGCAGTGCTACTGGTCGAGAGAGCAACCGCTGCAGAGGCGCCGCTAGAAGATAAATTTATGCGCAATTGATAGTTTCATTGAAATTTAAATGTAACTAATTCCCGCTGTTATCGACAGCAGTCGACTGCTGATTAAAATCGAGGAGATTGATCCATCAGCTCTCCCCGGCGCGAATTAGGATCAACGGACGAGATCTTCCTCATACATCAACTTGAAACCGCTACGATTAAGCACAGAGGTTGCAAAATCATAGTCTTCAACATGCATCGCGAGAAGAGCTTGGCCTTGTGGACCCGGCATCATCGCGTAGGCGAAATCAACATTGGTTTCTGCTATCATCAAAATATCCAAACATTGAAGCAACCCAGGGCCTGCTTCTTTGAGCGCAATGACAACGAGCTCACAAATCATGTAGGGAATCCCCTTCTCGCTAAAAATTGCCTCCGCGGTATCCGTATCGGAAAGAACCAAGCGCGCAATCGTTGCGTCGCGGGAATCTTGCACGCTCAGACCGATCACTTCGATCGATGAATTGCGCAATAACTTCACCAAAGACGCTAGAGCTCCCACACGGTTTGGTATCATAACGGAAAATTGCCTGACCGGCGTTCCATTATCCACTACAGCTCCGCCTTCTGATTGAAATTCTTGCTCCATGAATCCTTACGTTGATTTTTAGCCCCTTGGCCCGCGAAGGATTAAAGTCATGACTTCGCCACTAGTCACGTCTTCAATCACTAACTGACCCGGCCTTACGTCATTCACGATAAACTCACGGCCGTCTTCCGAGGAGAATTTCTGGCCAACCTTTGCAAGGTAGTGATTACCCGTCGCTGCATCCTCAACCAAAGCTACCGGATCGTGTCCCACAACAGGGATTCCTGAACGCCACTCTCTACTCTGCCCAGTCGCCTTGTCTTGAACCTCTAACACTCCGACGTAAATCGGCTGGCTGTTATTGAGTTTACCCGTTTCCACGCGCGTAGAGACCTTAACAACCACCAAATTTGAATTCGGAAGCGTGTCGCCAACTCGCACGCTGATTTCTCTAGAGGGCTTACCACTTAGGCGTAATGTGGCAGCATCACCAGAAACCTTTTTTACCTCGACGGGTAATTCGCGCTGAGAGTAGTGACGCATGATGAGTGGCGGATTTTGCTCCATCGTTCCTGAACGGGTGCCGCTTTTTGGGGAATTTGAAAGGCGCACTCCCTCCAACAAGGCGATGTTCTGGGGTGACTCCCCATCGCCCAAGGCATCCGCTGATTTGTTCATATTCCTCCTCATGGAGACCGCAATTTGACCATCCGAATCCAATGCTATCAAATCGCCGGCAAAGCCTTTCTCGATCATTTCAGCAATTTCTTTGTGTCCAGCTGCTACAGCTAAACTCTGAGCTGTATCGCCCGTGTCTGTCGTCGCGTGTCGGCTTGCTCCAATATCCATCAAAATAGCGACCGCCTCTTGGTGTCCGTTTTCTGCTGCCAACATCAAAGGAGTCCTCCCATCCTCCATGCGTGCGTGCACCGAGGCTCCGTAGTTCGCAAGGGTATCGATGGCAGCCGCGTCACCTTGCATCGCAGCTAACAATAAAGCGGAGTCGAGATCTTCACGATGATATGACGCTAACTCCTCGATCGCTTTGATCTGATGATTCGATACCGCCAACATCAGAGCCACGTAGCCATTGTTATCCTTCAATTTAGGATCGGCCCCCTGCTTCAAAAGCCAGCGAATCATTTCCGCCTTCCCTGACAACACCGCGAACATGAGAGGTGTTCTTCCTTCGTTATCCACAACATTGATAGAAATTCCAGCGTCCAACAGATATTCCGCGACATCCTGGCTGCCTGCTTCAGCCGCAATGTGAAGACTGAGCTGACCCTTTTCGTCCCGTGCTTTGATATCGAAACCCGACTTCGACATTTTTTTTACCACGGGGAGGTGATCGGCACGAATCGCTTTGAGCCATCCCTCTTGCGTCATGTTGTATCCAGCCTCTTGGATTTCACGATCTGTGATTTCAGCGTTTTTTCTACAGGAGCCCAACCCTAGAGCTAGCAGGCACACTAAGAATTTCCCCAGAGTTTTCATTAGTCCCAAATACTTTAGTTTTCTCAATGATTCAACCTCCAATCTTAAGCCGTAGGTTTAGTGAAATGATTCTAACAACTTACGTGAATTATTTATTGCCAGAATGATTGCGTCGGGTTGAAATACCGCGTCTTCGAAACTAACCCCCTGTTTCCACCCCCCATGACTACTAACTCACTCAGATGGCTGAGCCTTGCCTTTATCTTTGGCATTCCATCGGCTCAGGCTGCGACCCTTGCTAATTTCAACTTCACCGGAGGTTCGCTCGCAAATGCAGCAGCTCCGATTTCTGGACTTACCATTTCACCGCTCACTAGCGCTTCTGTCTTTCTCTCATTCACTGACAACACAGGCTGGAGCAGTGCCGCCCAAATCAGCGGAGCCACCAGCTTTTTCACCCCAAGCACCCATGCGGCAGCCGGAAACGCTGTCACTTTTACAATCACCGCAGCATCGGGATTTCGATTTTCACTAGATGGATTTAGCTTTCTAGCTCGCAGCACTGCCACCGCCCCGCCAGATATTGGGTTTAGAATTGGGGCTGATCGCTATGACTTCTCGGAATCCTATTCGAATAACTCAGCCGTCACGAGTATCTCAAGCTCTTCGCTTGGATACGCCAGCCTCACCTCCGCCACAATCTCGATCCAAGGTTGGAACTCAAGCGGAACTGGTGCACTGCAACTGGATAACATCGTTCTGAGTGGAAACGTGATTCCAGAGCCGTCCACTGCTATCCTCTGCATGTTTGGCGCACTCGCTTTATTGCGCCGTCGGCGTTGATTCGCGATTGCACTCGGAGCCCAAAACGTTTCCCCTCTCTTCGTGAAGCCGAAAAAGTTTGGTGCCAGAAGTCACGGTGACAAGAACCGAGAAGCCCGGGAGAACCGCCATGTTAAACCCGTGGAAGAGATCCCCTCTCCTTCGCTAGATGAACATGATTTGATGAGAATCGTCGCAGAAACGGACGTGCCTTTTTTACTGATTCTCGATTGCGTGCAGGACCCGCACAATCTCGGCGCGATACTACGCACAGCTGATGGTGCAGGCGTCCATGCTGTCGTTGCTCCGAAAGACAAGGCGGTTGGAATTACCGAAACCGTGCGACGCATTTCCGTAGGTGCTGCGGACTACGTTCCGTTTGTCCAAGTCACCAATTTAGCCAGAACGATGGAGCAACTCAAAGAAGTGGGCGTCTGGTTTGTCGGAACTTCAGATCGGGCAGAAAAAACTCTCTACGAACTCGATCTCAAAGGCCCGCTTGCTCTCGTGCTTGGCGCGGAGGAGAAAGGAATGCGCCGGCTGACCGAAGAAAACTGCGATTTTTTGGCAAAACTACCCATGGCAGGTAAGGTTGAGTGCCTAAATGTCTCAGTAGCAACCGGCGTTTGCCTGTTTGAAGCGGTTCGCCAAAGACAAATTTAGCCGCAATTTGAGATTATTCTTAGCTTTCTAAGGCTTAAATCGGCAAATATTTAATATTTACGTAATATTAAACTCCTTATTTTAACTAAAGTTTAAATTATTGAGTCGCTTTCATTCGTAATCTGTGCTATAATCTCCCCGTTATGGCAACACCTACCAAAAGAACCCGGTTTTCCCGGAGACTTCCAGACCACGTGACCGATGAACTCTGCAATGTCCTTTCAGAAAAGAAAGTATTCGGATTCAACGATCTCTTCGAAAGAGTGTTTGAGAACCTTAAACTGCGAAATGCCGTAAGCGGCGGCGAAGAAATGCTTCGCCTTCGTTCTTACGAGAAACTGCAGAATCTTGTTAACCGTGGCCTCGTGGAAAAGCTTGGTAAGGAATACAAGGGAACTGCACGCGTTCATGAAGCATCCAGTGCATATGCAGCC
>CAWUUP010000063.1:0-14960 GCA_963925255.1 uncultured Luteolibacter sp. | reverse complement strand
CTACTTTATGACGTACTGCAGTTTCGACCAAAGTGGTGGAGAATGAGTGAACGGTGAAATCGATGACGCACATCGCTGCTTTGACGGCAGCATCAAGGTCCTCACCCGCGTCGTGTGTCGCGGCGATGATGGCTCCTGGATTGGCATTGGTGGCCTCGGCGACAGCCAGGCCCATTCGGCCGGACTTTCCTGTAATGAGAATCGTTAGCATGCGCGGGGATGATGGGTGCGGTTTGGCAAAATGGAAATGGGATTTTCCTTAAAAATTAAGGCAGGTGATTTTGGGCTATTTGAGATATTTCGATAGTCCTTACAATTTTTGGTTGTAGGTATTACCCCCCGCATCGTGCTTTTTACTTAATTCAGCAAGCGTTTCACCTGAGATGTTATGTTCAGAATATTTTTACTATTTCCGCTGTTATTGCTGCCTGTGATGGACGAGAAACCGAATATTCTACTTATTTGAGTGGATGATTTGATGTCTGAGCTAAATCCTTTGGGGTGGAATATACCCATTCTCCGGCGATCGATTCGTTGGTGGCGAGTGGGCGGGCGTTCAAACGTCACTATATTCAAGCGCCGACATGTGGCACTTCGCGCTTAGCACCGTTGCAGGCGCGATTGAAAATCACGGCCCCTTTCTTTATCTCTTCTGGCATTTGCTGCACCAATAGGTGGCTCTTTGTCCGAGGACTTGGTTGGAAATAGGTATCCCGCAAACACGGCATGGCTCGTCTTTTCTTCCATAGACTAGTAAGCGCTGTTTGAAATAGCCTGGTTCGCCATCGGATTTTAGGAAATCGCGGAGGGTGGTGCCTCCTTGGGTAATCGATTCCGTTAGAACTTCACGAATCGCGATGACGAGCTTTTCGGCGCGGGGTTTTGTGAGCTTATTTGATGGCAGGAGGGGATGGATGCCGGAACGGAACAAACTCTCGGAGGCGTAGATATTACCTACGCCAACGACGATTTTCGCATCCATAATTGCAACTTTGATTGGTATCGATTTTCCACAAAGTGCTGCATGCAGATGAGTTGCGGTGAAATTGGATTCAAGCGGCTCTGGGCCGAGGTTTTTTAGTAGCGAATGAGTGTAAATTTCAGAAACGGCAATCCGCAAGACTAAGCCGAACCTACGTGGATCATGGAAACGTAGTTGTAAGTTGTTTCCGACGGTGATCCCGATGTGATCGTGCTTTTTCCATTCATCGCTTGGGGAAATGATGCGGAGACTTCCCGACATACCGAGGTGAATCAATATCACGGCATGGGTATCGGTTTCTAATAACAGGTATTTGGATCTTCGTTTTACCGAAACAAAAGTTGCGCCTTCCAGTTCCGTTAAGTTTTCAGAAACTGGCCAGCGTAGATCGCGGCGCTGAACGATGATTTCATGAATTTTTTGACCGATGAGATGAGGTGAAATACCTAAACGCGTGGTTTCAACTTCAGGTAGCTCCGGCATGGTTGGAGAATGATTACTGTACCTCTTGGGTAAATCTGATAACGATCTGGTAATGACCGTCCATTTTTGCGGTTCCGAGTAAAATACTGCCGCCCTGATCGAGTCTCCATACTTCGCTAGCAAGCATTTGATCGTCTTGTAGATCGCTGGCTTTTGGCATTGCGGTGATACTCGTTGGTTTGCCGTAGATGGAGATGATTAATTTCTCAAACTCCTTCCAGCTACTTTTGAGAGTAGTTAAATATTCTTGGGCGCTTATATTTTCCGACTGCAATGAAACCTCCGTGAGTCCACCATCTGAATTCCAGCCGAAAGTTAGGGAATAAGTCATTCCCGCAATTTTATCCCGAGTGGCGAAAACGTAATTTAGGCCAGTCCGTCCAATGTGTGTTGGTGCTACATTTGCTGTGACGAGTTTACTCGCGTAAAGTTTCTTAGTGACCATATCTCGGTTGTCGCCAAAAACAACGTTGTCGAATAAGGCATTCTCATCGATTTGTTTAAGACCCTTATTAACAGTTACAACGCTTCCAGCGGGATGAAGGTGTTGGATCCATAGTTGATCATCAATGTGGAGTTTAGTTATCTCCATCGTGATGCTCTTGAAATTTTTGAGACGCATCGTGACCTGATTTTCTTTGATGCTAACGTATTCAGCTTCGAAAGTTTTGGTTTTATCTAGGTTTGACCATGTGCGAAATTCCACAGCCCCAACCAAACAAGAGATGAGGAGGTAAATGGAAATAATGAGACGATGCATCGGATTTATGGCTGATCTTGGGATTGATATCGAATTTGAGGCAAGATAGAAAATTCCCACTAAGGCATGGTTTAATTGTTTTTTTCCCACCCCATACAATTCATTAACACGAAAAAATCTTAGTCTTATTTTTTCCTATAGATGTTGGGTTTGCTCAGAAATCCAATGAAGAATCCACATGCGCAGCGGTGGTGTGAATTTCTCCCAAATCAATAATCAACTTCGACGATATCGGGTCAGGCAATCGTCAATCATCAATCGGAAAACAGTTGATGAGCGCCAGAGGAGCTTGATCACAGCTGATTATAGCAAATCGTAGCTTCGTCCACCGACGCCTTCGAACCAGCGAACGTAGGCCTGATTGACCATGTAGTATCCGCCTGGAGTTGGATAGTTGCCGGTGAAATACCAGTCGCCACATGGACCTTTGATCGAAGCACGAAGGTTTTCGATAGTTTGATAAATAACTTCGACCTCACCGTGCCAATCGATGTCTTCAGGATAAACCATGCGGCTAATCTCCTCAGAAATTTCCTCAGCTGTGAAAGCTTCGTATACGCCTTGCACGCGATTTATGCGATCGGCTGGAGCTTTTTTGAGTTCTTCTTTGCATTGCTCGTAAACGTCATCGAGCAAGTGCTGGCGACCCGCACGACGGTGTAGGGCGACGGCAGCATTGAACGCGATGAACTTGCCGAGTTCTGACATGTCGATGCCGTAGCAGTCCGGGTAGCGGATCTGTGGGGCCGTCGAGCAAATCACAATCTTGGACGGTTCGGTGCGGGCGAGAATTTTGAGAATGGATTTTTTGAGGGTCGTGCCGCGGACGATGGAGTCATCGATGACTACCAGATTATCTCCGGGCTTAACGGCGCCGTAAGTGATGTCGTAAACGTGGGATACGAGCTGATCGCGGCCCTTTTCCTGGGAAATGAACGTCCGCATCTTGATATCCTTGTGGGCGATTTTTTCGCCACGTGGCCAGTTACGCAGGATGAGTTCATCTACCTTTTCAGGGGTGAGCGTGCCCTTTTCAACCGAGTCGATGATTTCCATGCGCACTTGTTGGCGACGATACAAACGTAGGCCGTCCATCATGCCGTGGTAGGCGGTTTCTGCGGTATTCGGGATGAACGAGAAAACGGTTTTATCAAACGACTCGCCAATCGATTGCATGACTTGATCCACCAAGGCCGAGCCCATCGCTTTACGCTCGCGATAGATTTGTGGATCATTACCACGGGAGAAATAGATTTTCTCGAAGGAGCAGGGGGTGAATTTTTGTGGCGTGTGGAATTGCACGTCGGAGATCGATCCATCGGCTTTGATGGTGATGACCGAACCGGGATCGATGGCTTTAACCTGATCTGCACTAGCTTCGAAAACGGTCATCAATGGCACTCGCTCAGAAGCGAAGGCGATGACTTCATCGGTGATGAGCATATGGCAGGGGCGAATGCCGCGTGGGTCACGCATGACGAACATATCGCCGTTACCGATTGCTCCACAAATGGCGTAGCCGCCATCCCATGGTTCAGCTGATTGGGCGATGAGATCAGGGACATCGAGTGCTGCGGAAATGTGTTCCGGGATTTCCGCGCCGGCCATGCCTTGGTCGCGGAGTTTGTGGTAGAGCTTGGTGTGTGCCTCGTCGAGGTGGTAGCCGATTTCTTCGAGGACCGTTTGGGTATCCGTCCCGAAAACGGGATGCTGCCCGCGGTCGATGAGAGTTTTGTTCAACTCCATCGCATTGGTCATGTTGAAATTGCCCATGACCATAAGCGTGCGTGTAGGCCAGTTGCTGCGGCGGAGGTAAGGATGGCAGGAACCCTCATCGAATTCACCACTGGTGCCGTAACGCAGGTGCCCCATGAGGATTTCTCCACCAAAATCAAAATGGGTTTTCACGCTATCAGGGTTGCTCTTATCGAGTGTCCCCTTGCGATCCATTTTATAAAACGCCTTCACTTCCTTGCGGAAAATTTGAGCGAGTGCATCGGCTTCAATTCCACGGCGACGATGCACGTAAGGTTTGCCCATAGGCACATCGAGCTTTACGCAGCCGATACCAGTGCCGTCTTGGCCGCGGTTGTGTTGCTTTTCCATGAGGAGGAAAAGTTTGTTCATGCCCCACAAACAAGTGCCGTAGCGATCGTAGTAATAGGCCAAGGGCTTCCGCAATCGCACTGCTGCGATCCCACATTCATGCTTCAGAAAATCGCTCATGCTTCAATGTTATGTGCTGAAAAACTGAGTAGGTTTCGGCTCACGGCTTCACTTTCACTCTCACGCCTTCTTGTGCAACCATTTTCCCAAGAATATGTCCTCCTGGACCGGCCTTGAGTGCTTGCTCGACGTTGTCTTCGCTGACGATAGCGACCCAGCCAATACCCATGTTGAAGGTGTGGAAGCGATCTTCTGCATCGACTTGAGCGAGGAGCTTCTCGATTCCGGGCAGATCCCACTGAGGGATTTCAAGATCTGCGCCCATACCCACGAAAAGGCGTTCGAGGTTTTCTGGGAGGCCGCCACCGGTGATGTGCGACATCGCTTTTGGTTTCACACCGGATTTTTTGAGGTCGTTGACGACATCATCATAAAGGCGGGTTGGCTGGAGCCATGAGGTGAGTTCTTCATCGGTAACCGTGCCAGGTGCCATTTCGGCAAGTGCGCGACGGACGAGTGACCAACCGTTGGCGTGGATGCTGTCAGATTTGTACCCGATCAACACATCGCCGATGGCGAGCGTGGTGGGATCGATGAGATTTTCTTTCTCGGCACAACCGATGCAGAAGCCGGAAAGCTCTAGAACATCGACAGGGACGATGCCTGGCATTTCTGCGGTTTCGCCTCCAGCGAGGATGCAGTTACAAGCTTCGAGGTAATCTGCCATGCCGCTAATAACGCGGGTGATTTTATCTTCATCGAGCGCGGCGATGCCGATGTAGTCGAGGAAAAGTAGGGGATCACCGCCGGTGGTGAGGATATCGTTGACTGACATTGCGACGAGATCTTTGCCGGCGATTTCTAGTAGATCTTTTTCGAGGAGAACTTCAAGTTTGGTTCCGACCCCGTCACAGCCGGTGACGATGACCGGATGTTTGTATTCGGAGAGATCGTAACAAGCGGCGAAGAGACCGAATGCGCCGAGTAATTTCCGCTTTTGTTGGGTGCGTTTTACGTGAGTTTTGATGTCACCGACGAGTGCTGCGGCTTTCCGCGTATCGACTCCTGCTTGCTGGTATGTGAGCTTTCCTGCCATTGCTGTGCAGCGGTTCTAGGTGGGCGCGGCGCGGCGGTCAATGAATGAATAATCTGATGAGGAATCTCTAAAGGTGGGGCTCTCTCATACACCCCGATGTGTCGGGGGCGAGAGAGCCGCGCGGAGCGGGGAATCATTGAATGATTCAAATGAGGAATCTTCGTCACATCGCTTCGCGCGGCTGCCTCGGCGATGCAGCCCTGGCTGCGGCTGCCTCGGGCCCGACATATCGTTGTGTAGGATTTAGCTCTACCTCAAGTCGCTGGAATCTCCACTTTTATGATCGTGCATTGGTCGGGTGCGGAGATGACTTGTAATGTGCCTCCGATCATTTCCGCGCGTTCTCTCATGCCGATCAGCCCAAGCCGATTTTTTTTTCTCGATTGTGAATTTTCAGTGACGTGGAAGCCCTTACCGTTGTCTTTGATCATCATGAGGATGAGATCTTTATTGGATTCGACGGTGACTTCGACACTGCTGGCCTTGGAATGTCTTGCTACATTGGTGAGTGCTCCGAGGGCGATGCGATAGAGGGCTGTGCGCATTATAGTTGTGAGCTGGACCTCCGCTGAAGCCCTGAGACTGGCGCGGATGCCGGTGTCTGCGATGTATTGCTCCAGATATGTTTGGAGTGCGGGAATTAGCCCGAAATCGTCGAGCATCGTCGGGCGTAGTTCACGGGCAAATTCATGAACGATTTTTACTGCTTTTTTAACGAGTAGCTGTGTCATGGTGATTTGCCTTCGTGCGGCGGGCGAGGATTCTAAACTTCCTCGCTCAAGGATGGATAGATGGACGTTGATACCCACCAATGTTTGAGTGATGACATCGTGTAACTCACGGCTGATCTGTTTCCGTTCCTCTTCTTGGGCATGAAGGATGCGGTGAGACAGTTCACGCAATTGTCTCTGCTGAATGCGTGATTGTTTCAAGAGAACGCTTTGTTCCTTACGCTGTGCACGCAGTGCTTCTTCGATTTTTTCTCTACGGACGATTTCTTTTCTTAATTTCAAGTTATGAGAAGATAGCTCCTCGGCTTTTTTGCGAATAGTGATATCTCTGATGTTGCATTGGATGATTGAGTGGCCGTCTTCCTGATAGAGATTAGCAACGACCTCGACTTGCTGATGGCGTCCGGAATCGCTCTTCAATGGCAGATTCTCATAGCGGACTTCGTGGTTCTTTTTTAGGTTACGGAACATTTCCCGGCTGGCCACTTCGTCTTTGATGAGTCCGATTTCAAATAGTTCCTTACCCATCAATTGATTGCGTGAGTAGCCCAATAACCGGGTCATAAACGGGTTAGCATCAACAATCTGATTACTACTTGGATCAATGATAAGAATACCGTCATGCGCCGCTTCAAATAGGCGGCGGTAACGAATTTCTGAGACGCGCATCTGCTCCCGCGCTTGTATTCGATCAGTGATATCCAGAGCCACGATGTGGCATAGTAATCCACAAGGAGAGCGCTGGGCTTTGATGCTGACGAAACTAGGTGAATGGTTCGTGGTCGCTAGTTCGAATTCTTTCGATTCTTTGATTTCCGTTGAAAAAACATGCTTTAGAAAGACCTTGAATTCGGCACGCTGTTTTTGGGCAATGAACATCGCAAATGATCGACCGATTAAATTCGAGCGTTCGATGCCGAGTAAAGCGGAAACTGTCAGATTTGCTAGCTTTACGACACTATCGGCTGCTAGCGTCAAGTAGCTGACCAGCGCGAAATCGTAGAGCTCGGTGTATTTACTTAGCTTTGCTTCCGATTCATCGCGTGCGGCGAGGAGTTCGGCGTTCTGCAATTCAAGTTCGATTTTGTAAACTTCTAATTCGTGGAGCATCCTCAGCGTTTCTCCATCAGCAAAGGCCGCAGCTGGTTTAGTGATGAGTTTTTCGGCGCGGCTGCGCAATGTGGCGGCGCTTTGATCAATCTTGGGTTTTTTGGGCATGAAGAGGGGATTAGGTTTTCTTTGGCTTAACGTTGTTATCTCGCGTTATTTTACGCTCAGCCTTGAGATCCGTTTTGGCTTTGGTGAGTTCTGTGGATTTTCCGGCGAGGCGGTTTTCCAAGGCGACTTGCATTGCCTGCACTTCTGCTTCCAGAGATTTAGCGACACTGATGTCCCAGTAAGAAATGACCACGCCATCGATGCGGTCGTCGTCCGTGCGGTAAGGCATGATGCGAGAGCAGAACCAATCTCCCTCACTGGTGCAGATCGATTTCTCTATGAAGCCGAGCTTACGCAGGACTTCACGGGCATCATCACTCAGTTTTGGATAAATCAGATCGCATGCAATGTCGGAGATGGGTCGGCCCACATCTCCTGGAATGAGCTTGGTGATCTTCGCTGCCTGATTGGTGAAACGCCGAATCTTCAGTTGCTTGTCGAGGAATATGGTGGCGACTTCCGTGCTGTCTAATAGATTCCGCATGTCGTTGGTGGTCAGTGAAAGCTCATCCAACCGGCCCTGTAACTCGGTGTTAACCGTTTGTAATTCTTCGTTGAGCGACTGCATTTCCTCTTTCGAGGTCGTGAGCTCCTCGTTGGTGGATTGCAATTCTTCGTTGGTGGACTGCATTTCTTCGTTAGAGGATCTGAGTTCCTCTTGGGTGGTCTGCATTTGCTCCCGAGTGTTGCGTAGTTCTTCGCAGTTCTGGCGTAGTTCTGACTCAAGTTCATCGAGTCGCGGATTTTTCACGTTTTCCTTGCTCTTGCTGACCTTGGTTTTTGGTTCAATCGGCGGATCGATATCGTGGAAAGCGATCATAATTAAGCCAGTGTGCGGTTCGAATGATTCTAGCCGCTCAACAATCAAATCCACATGCTGAACGCCGCCATAGTTGTCGATTTTCAAATCGCGTAGCGTTACTGGCCCAGTTTGGAGCAGGGCTTTTTGAAATACGGATGCTAATTCATTGCGCAGTCCGTCGCGAGCCATCGCGAAGATATTGAGGTTCGCTTTTCCAGACGCGGGTTCGAGATATTTACCGGTCTTGCCGCTGATGTGGATGATGTTTCCCAATTCATTGACCAGCACCGATGGCGTAGCATAACGGCGAAGTATCAATTGGTCGACTTGTGTCTGGAGATTCATAATGGGTCTGTGTCCATCTTTCGCGTCGGAGTTCGCGGACATGGCGGGTGAGAAGGAGGATGGAAACTCGATGGGATTTCGTCGGACCGCGGAGGCCAGCCTTTGGTAAATCCGAGCTTTTCCGCTGATGGTGGCAAATAGACCGGTGTGCGGCCCTATGGTTTCGGCGTTTCCTAAGACCATGATGCCGCCGGGATTGAGGCTGTAATGGAACAGTGGGAAAAGCTTCTTCTGCATTTCCGGTGCAAGATAGATCAGCAGGTTGCGGCAGCTTAGAATGTCTAGTTTGGTGAAAGGCGGATCCATGATCACGCTGTGCGGCGAGAAGATCACCATCTCGCGAATCTCCGCTCGCACGCGATAGCCGCTTTCTTCCTGAGTGAAGTAAAGACGCAATTGATCCGGTGTTAGACTATCGGAAATTTTTTCGGAAAATAATCCTTGGCGCGCTTTGTCGATGGCATCCCGATTCAGATCGGTTGCGAAAATCTGGAGCTTGAAATTTTTGCTTGGTTTGATTGCTCTCACCACTTCCCTGAATACGATGGCAAGGGTGTAGGCTTCCTCACCGGTTGAGCATCCAGGAATCCATGCTCGCAGCAGACGCGTGGGATGGTTGGCGAGTAGTTCGGGTAGGATTTTATCGTGGAGCAATTTCCATACCTCAGGGTCGCGAAAAAACTCAGTCACACCGATGAGGAGTTCTTTGAAGAGTAAATCTATCTCTTCTGGATTTTCGCTCAGAAAACGCACGTAGGCTGAGATTTTATTGATCTGGTGAATGCCCATGCGGCGTTCAATCCGCCGATACAGGGTGTTTTTCTTATAGTAGGAAAAATCGTGACTTGTGCGACTGCGTATCAGGATCAGAATTTTCTCAGCCGCGCTGCGCATGCTGGCTTCGCTACCTGATGTCGCCGCCACCGCATGGGGCGGACTTTTTAGGTAGCTAATGATTTGGCTGGGTAATTCTTCCGCCGTAGCCACGATGTCTGCTAATCCGGCATCGATCACGCTGCGCGGCATGCTGTCGAATTTTGCGTTGGCAGGTTCTTGGGCGACCGCGAGACCACCTTTCGCTTTGATTTCACTCAGACCCTGGGTGCCATCAGAGCCCATGCCTGATAGAATTACACCGATCGCTTTTTGCTGCTGGTCTTGGGCGAGGGAGCTGAGGAAATAATCAATTGGCAGACGATGTCCGTGTATTGCTACTGGAACAAACAAGTGAAGCACGCCATGTAAAATGGACATACTTTTGTTAGGTGGAATGATATAGACGCAGTTAGGTCGCACCACGGTTTGATCTTTCACCTGCATCACTTGCATCTTGGTGCAGCGTTGGAGAAGTTCCGCCATGATTCCTTTGCGGGTGGGATCGAGATGTTGAACGATCACAAACGCCATTCCGCCATTTTCCGGGACGTTTGATAAGAATTGTTCCAATGCCTCAAAGCCTCCAGCAGATGCACCGATGCCGATGATGGGAAATTCCACCGAAGCTTCTGCATCGCATGATTTCTCTTTAGGCGCTGCAACGGACTTCTTGGGCTGCTTGGCAGGTGATGGTTTCTTTTTCATGATTTACTTTCCAATCGGATTAACGAAGCGGGCACGGGACGACCGTTCGAAAGCTTCTTCCACCACAAATCGGAGGGTAGGTGAGTAGGGGGCAATAGCCACTACTTAATAATTGTGGGCATTTCGCCAAGGGGAGCGGGACCATCCTGCCCGCTTTGGAGGATGAAGATGCGGGCGGGACGCGCGCGCGCCCTTTTAATAAGGAGCGAGAATAGGAGCTAGGTTTTTGCAGGTTTGATCGGGCCAATCGGCTTTTGGGGTGAGAACTGCCGAGGCAAGCGATTGATGCTCTGGCCAGTTTGCCTCTGTGGGGATTTTTGGGGCGATGCTGGTAATGATCGCTTTCGCGAGGGCGGAATTCTCATGGAGATTAGCGATGATGGATGTGACATCAACCGGGGCTTCATCAGTTTTCCAACAATCGTAATCCGTGACGAGGCACAGGGTCGCGAGGGCAATTTCAGCTTCGCGGCAGAGTCGGGCCTCGGGGGCGTTGGTCATGCCGATGAGGTCGAAACCCATCGCACGGTGCATGTTAGATTCGGCGCGGGTGGAGAAAGCTGGGCCGTTCATGGAAACGTAGGTTCCTCTATTGTGAAGTCGAGCGGTGTGATTAGAGGCCGCTTCGATGAGAAGTTTACGCATTGAGTCACTGTAGGGATCGCCAAAAGAAACATGGGCAGCGATGCCGTTTCCAAAGAATGAAAACTCATGTGAGCGCCCCGTGCGATCGACGAGTTGATCTGGGACGACGACATCGCGTGGTTTCATGTTTTCCTGAAGAGAACCCACGGCCGTGACGGAGACGATCCAGCGGACGTTCAAAGAACGCAGTGCCCAAATGTTGGCGCGGTGGTTGATTTCATGAGCGAGCAGGCGATGACCACGTCCGTGGCGGGGGAGAAAGAACACGCTGCGACCATCGAGTTTGCCTTCCACAATTTCATCAGATGGCGAGCCGAAGGGAGTTTCAATTGCGTGGTTACGGACGTCTTCTAAAGAGTCGATCTCATAAAGGCCGGAGCCGCCGATGATGCCTAGAGAGGGTGCTTGCATGGTGTGATTGATGTGAAATGACGATGGGGTTATATGTAGTCATAATCCATGTGAAAATCACGGGACTTAGAATTCATTTTTTCAGAGATACGGAAGAGCACGAGTCCAGTTTGTATCTCGTGGATTTCCGTAAAGAGTGAGGAATCAACACTTGGATACATGGAATCAAGATTCCTATGTAAAAACGATTTCCCAACTCGCGGGTCGGTTGCATCTTGAGGCGAAGGCGAAGTGAGGAAAGGTTTTATGAATCCACATCTTTTCTAACCATTTTCTGCGGGCAATGGATTCTCGGGGCGAATATCCCCCGTCCACGATAGATGGGCACGGACGTTTAGAATCGCTCTAATTACTTCGCGGCGAGCGGTGGACCGACGCGGGCGTGGCGAACGAGGAATTCATCGGCAAGTTTACCGTAGGACTGGGCACCGATGCCTGAAGGATCATGTTCGAAAATGGTTTTGCCGTGCGACGGGGCTTCGCCGATACGAATCGTTCTCGGGATGACCTGTTTGTAGATTTCCTCGGGAAAGTAGTTCGTAACTTCTTCGACGACCTGACGAGAAAGTAGAGTGCGGCTATCATACATTGTCATGACGATGCCTTCGAGGGTGAGGCCGGGATTGGCGCCGGAGTTGCGAATTTCATCGAGGATACCGACGATTTTCGCGAGACCTTCGAGGCCGAACCATTCGCATTGGAGAGGAATGAGAACTTCGTCTGCGGCAGCGAGGGCGGCGGTCATGAGGACGCCTAAGGAAGGTGGAGTATCGAGGATGCAGTATTCGAAAAGGTCGTTTGGCTTGAGTCCTTGAAGGATGCCACGCAAGCGGGTGAGGTGGTCATCGGAGCGGGCGAGTTCGATCTCGATGCCTGCGAGATCCATCTCTGAGGGA
Source organism: uncultured Luteolibacter sp. (assembly GCA_963925255.1). Taxonomy (GTDB): domain Bacteria; phylum Verrucomicrobiota; class Verrucomicrobiia; order Verrucomicrobiales; family Akkermansiaceae; genus Luteolibacter. Next base: position 2,844 of record CAWUUP010000063.1, on the reverse strand, counting down.
AGAAAGGTCAGATTCTCGCGGCCGGAATCGATGAACTTATCGCGTATATCCGCCTCGCCAAGGAGGACGGGATAGATGGAAGACATCGGTGGAGCTTCGATTCCGAGGCCCGAAGTGCAGTTTGCCTGAGAGTCGAGATCCATGAGCAGAACTCGTTGTCCCCGCTGAGCGAGGGCGTGCGAGAGGTTCATGGCAGTGGTGGTTTTACCGACTCCTCCCTTTTGGTTTCCGATGGCGATGACTTTCACGAATCGGGAGGATGGCGGGAAACTTTAAGTTTTAAACACTAAACTTCGATTTTCTGGGGGTGGGTCAAAGAAAAGTTTTAAGCGAATGTTTGGTGATACCGAGTCTTTTAAGGGTTTGAGCTTTTTCAAACAAGGAGGGAGGAGATTAAGGAGGAGAGGAGAGTGAAATTCTAAACCTCAATAAAGACGGATTTCGCGTAGTAAGACTGTTTTTACTATCTCTTCATCTGTGATTATCTGCGTCCATCTGCGGTTCCTCCTTCAGCATGGCTTCGGCGGACAAGTTGGAGATTGAAATTTGAAGTTTGAAACTTGAAGCTTCTCTCGTGAGGAAAGACCGACTGGATGCTTTGATGTTTAATCGTGGGATGTGTGATTCCCGCGAGCAGGCAAAGCGCTTGGTATTGGCGGGTGAAGTTAAGGTGGATGGGCGGATGGTGGATAAGCCGGCAGAGAAGTTTGGCGAGGACGCAGTGGTGGAAATTAAGGAGAAACCTAGGTTTGTGGGGCGGGGTGGGCTGAAATTGGAAGGGGCGCTGGAGGCGTTTGGGATCGATGTCACGGGCTGGATTTGTATCGATGTCGGGGCGTCTACGGGAGGATTTACGGATTGTTTACTGCAGCGCGGAGCGGTGAAGGTTCACGCGATCGATGTGGGGACCAACCAATTAGTTTGGAAGCTTCGGAACGACCCGCGGGTTATTTCGAAGGAAAAATTCAACGCTCGGCACATGGAGCTTAAAGATATTGGGGAGAAAGTCCGGCTCGCGGTGATGGATTTGTCGTTTATTTCACTCACCAAGGTACTACCTGCCGTTTTTGGGGTATTGGAGGAGGGTGGCGAGGTGGTTTGCCTTATAAAACCTCAGTTTGAGCTTGATCGGGAAGATATCGGAAAAGGCGGAATTGTCAGAGATGAAGAGCTTAGAGAGCGTGCGGTGGAGAAAATCCGCAAATTTGTGACTGAGGTACACGGCAAGACTTGGAAAGGCGTCATTCCGGCTAGTATTGCCGGGATGGACGGGAATCAGGAATACCTCGCCTGGATTGGCTGAGAAATTTTTTTTGAATAAATTACGCTGTAGTGTATCTAGTTAAGTAATCCCCCTGATGGGGTTTTATTAGATCAATAACTAAACTAGAAAAAACAACCATGAAATTATTATTAACCGCGTTCTGTGCAGTAATCTTTGTCACTCCTCTCGCTTTCGCTGAAAGCGCAGAAAAGAAATGTGAGAAGAAGTGCGATAAAGGTAAACAAGAAGAAACCCTTGCTCATTGCGGCAAGTGTGGCAAAGGCGACAAGCACGAAGAAGGTAAAGAGGAAGAGAAAAAAGAAGGAACTCTGGTAGCAGAAAGCAAGTGCAAGAAGAAGTGCGATAAAGAGGAAGAAGCTGAAAAAGAAGCGACCCTCGCTTAATACTTCATTCACATATAATTTTTAAAGCCGCCGGAGCAATCCGGTGGTTTTTTTTGTTAGGAAATGTTTTGAGTGTAGCCCTCAGGCTTTGGACTGCTGGGGTGATCCGCAGCTTTTGGGTTGGATTCAATGACAGGAATGTCCGGTAATGACTGACCGCTTCCATCAACGAGGCAAACCATAAAAGCTGGGAATGATCCCAGCAGTCCAGAGCCTGCTGCGGATTTTCCGGCGGTAATGATTTTTTTACCAGAACTTCATGTTCAATATTGAATCCCTGATAAATGGGCGACATGCTCTGGGGATGGAAGAAGAACAGCGCGACTTAGGGATTCAGCCACTTGATGCGATTATGCAGCGGTGGGAGGTGACGAATCATGACTTGGTTGAGGATTCTCCTGAGCAATTGACCCACAAGCAGATCCAGCGTGCAAAGGCTGGGCGGCGGTTGACTTTGAAAATGATGATGAAGGTGGCGCGGTCGTTGAATATCGCGATTTGGAATCGGCTCTCGAAAGAGAATAAAGAGATTTTTGTTGAATACCTACACAAAGATATTTTCTCATACTCCAAAGATTTCAATGCGGATAAACCCGATCCCAATCCGACTTCGCTAAAGCTACGACGGACAACTGAGCGGGAATCCGACATCGCTAAAGCTAAGACGGACAAGTGAATACTCAGTTGAACGAACCTTGGCGAATTGTAGGTCAGGGATTAGCGGGTAGTTGTTTGGGATTGGAGTTTTTGGAACGTGGGATTCCTTTTAAAATCGTCGATTTAGGGACAGGAGGTAGCACAAGGGTGGCAGCGGGTTTGATCAATCCGTTGACGGGAAAAAACTTCCAGCCGAGCTGGTTGATTGAAGATTTTCATCCCTATGCTGTGGATTTTTTTAAGAAGCTCGGGAAAAAATTCGGGGTAGATCTTTGGTATCCGATGCCGGTGATGCGTCTGGCGGAGACGGAAAAGGAGTGGTCAAAAATCTCATCCAAACTGGATCTGCCGGAGGTGAAGGTTTGGTTGGATCATCAACGTGATGTAGCGACGCCTGCCGGATTCATTCATCATGTGATTTTACGTGGCGGGGGATGGTTGGATACGCGGCGTTTTTTGGAAGTGACGCGTGCCTATTTTCAGGAACTCGGTTTGTTAGAAGAGAGTGTTGAGGAAATG
>CAWUUP010000062.1:0-4587 GCA_963925255.1 uncultured Luteolibacter sp. | reverse complement strand
GAAAAAATCCGAGCTCTGCCCAGCGTTGCTTCATGACGGGGAATCCATCAGGTGCTTGCTGTTGGGCGACGCGTTGTTTATAACTCGGTATTGTCATGGAACTATTAAAATCGATAAGTCACAGTTTGCAAAATTGATTGTTATATTGGAGAAAGAGATATGAAAATTTCCACTTACACTGGCGGCATGGTACAAACCAATGGATATCTGGTCGAATCCCTAAACGGAAACTATTTGGTTGATGCTCCTGATGGTATTTATAAATGGTTGGAGAAAAAGGGGCAAAGAGTAGATGCGCTATATTTGACGCATCAACACTACGATCATGTGGAAGATGTGGCGAAGCTCCAGATGTATGGAGTTAAAGTTTATTCTTGGGCTAGTTACTCGAAAGATCTGACATTAGAAACCTATGGGGCGAGTTGGGGAATGCCTGAGGTTGAGCCATATCAGGTAGATGAATTGATTTCCGAGGGCGTTACGGATTGTTTTGATGTCGAAACCCAAGTAAGTCATGTTCCAGGTCACTCTCTAGATAGTATCACTTTTTATCTCCGTGATGCTGGTTTGGTGTTTGTAGGCGATGCTCTTTTTGCTGGATCGGTCGGAAGGTGCGATTTACCCGGAGGGGATTTTGACGTATTGATCTCTGGGATTAAAGAAAAGCTTTTTACTCTTCCGGACGAAACACGAGTGCTCTCCGGTCATGGTCCAGAAACGACTATCGGACGCGAAAAAACGACTAACGGATATCTTCGTTGATCGAATATTCACCCACGGTTTTAGCCTTTGGCGGACTCAACAAAACCTCTTTCTCTTTCTCTGGGGGAGAAGTGAAATGAACATTTTTCCATTCTGGATTCATCAGAGGTCCCATTCCTCTAAATTGGAATAATCCATAAAATGGGCGCAACGGTATAGTGACAAATCCGAGTAATCCACGAGCATTGAGTCGAATCGTGAAATCGATAGTTTTCGCGAAAATATCAATGCTGCCATCACCAGTGAATTTCACGGAAGTAGTGGTTGTCTCAAAATCACGAATCAGAGCAATGCCTCGCTTAATCGTAAAATTACAGAATGCAGATTTAGCTCTCTCATAACCAAGTCTTTTATCATTTACGACAGCTGAAGCTACGGTCGATAGAGGGCCGAAAATTGGCACCGAGAAAAGCTCGCCGTCTTTCATAGCAACTAATCCTTCACCATTCATGGTAGAGATATCTCCATCCGTAATACTGAATTCAATCCGGCCTGTGATATTACCTCCGGTCTTCATGTTGAGTGCGTAGACATTTGAAAGCTCTAGGACATCCAGTTTTTTCCACGTGAGTTCACCTAATAACTTAGAATTCGCCTGACTCGAAAACTTACCTTGAATAGTCCCTCCGACGACCTCTGAGGATAAATTAGTGACATCCACTTCTTTATTTCTAACATGAACTTTTGCGGAAGGCTTCTTCAGAGTTATATAATGACCAAGGAATTTATAGTCCGCCTTATTTTTCGTGCTAAAGTCTATGGTTAAGTCAGTGCGACCTTCTGGAGTGATATCCACCTGGCCTGATCCGCTGATAGTATGGGGGCGATGAAAATGATAGGCTTCTAGGTTATCGGCGATTACCGGAGCAAATAATCTAACTAAAGGTGCAGCCCATATCACACCTGATACTTTTTCGACGCCAATTAACTTAGTCTTATGATCGTAACGAATTCTTTCGATAGTTGCTTTACCTGTTGTTGGACCATCGAATTTTTTACGTAACTCATAATTGGTGTAATCAAAATCTAGATTTCCATCATAAAAATCCAATTCGTTACTATTTAACGAGAAAGAACAGTCAGCTGAATGAAATGCAACACCACGATAGGATTGGTTAATGAGTTTTCCTCTTCCTGTAAATGTCCAAGCAGATTTATCAATTGTATCAAATGATCCCTCAAGAGAGATTTCTGATAAGGCTTTCGATCCTACTGTAAAATTATCAATGACTTTTTCAAGCGGCTTGCCATTAAAAAACGGCTTATAAAGGGCAACGGGTAAGTTTGAATCCAGCTTGATGCGAATGTTGCTATCTTCTTTCAGTATTTGTCCAACTGCCTCGCCATCAGGTCGAGTGAGCTTGATATCGCGTAAAAAAAGTTTTCCCTCCTGATAAGAAAACCAAGTTTCTAGTGTGTCGAAGGAGATACCGCGAAACATGATCGATTCACAGATAGCCTTCCCTGTAAGGCTTACATTCGGTTTTGTTGGGGTGGATAGATCGAAATCTCCGTTAAACGAGATTTTCTGGCTTCCACCACTGAGAAGATCAATCTGGAAGGGAGTCGAAAACCATGCATCCAGCAAGCGGGTGATATCGATGGATGATTCGATATTAAATCTACCTTCCTGATTGGTAATGAGATAGTCAGCATTGCCAGTAATGATACCGCGTGAATCTTCGGCTGAAAATTTATTTAAGGTTATTAGGTTTAAAGACAGATCACCGTTAGCTAGAACATTACTGAGTTGATAACCATTTTTCTCAATTGAAGTTACCTGAAGACCGAATTGACCTTTAAGTGTCTCTTTCTTTGATATATGTCCTTCTAGGTTGATCTGAACTTTGGGTGATTTTTCAGGATCAAACTTCCATTTGTCCAGCTCTCTGAGAATGACGGCGACTATCTCGCGGCGTTCTGCATCGTTCTTGTAATCATCTTTACCCCTTTGCTTCTGATTCTTTGTTTGCAGGCTAGCATTGATCTCGACATCAATTCCGCCAACTTTTCCTCGTGTATTTCGAATCTCGATGAATTTTTCATTCGGTATTAAGACAGTGCCGTAAATCTTAGTGAATTCTAACGCTTCGCCACCTGGTTCTTTAGGATCCACCAAAATGGATAGTTCAGCATTTCGAAGCTCTAGTTTTCTGAGGCGTAAATTTCCGTTAGCAAGGCTTGCGTAATCAAGAACGAGTTGGATGCGTTCGAGCTTTGAAATTTGGTGGATACGCTCTTCTTCGGCGTAAACTCGGACATTTGATGCTACGAAACCTTTGAGTGGGATGTAGCTGAGAGAGCCGATTTCGACATGAACTCCACGTTTCGAAATTTCTTGCTCAATTGCTTTACGCCACGTGCTCGGCAGCCCGGTTTTGTTTGCCCAATAGAGTCCCAGAAGACTCATTGATACCAGCGCGACGAAGAGTAGCCAGACGGCCGTTCTCAGATTGCGAAGAAATTTAAGGCGGAACATAAAACGACACTAAGATGCTATCGTTCCTGCAGAACGAAAGGAAAAATATGGATCTCTTCCAGCGGATGGCCGTCCGATGATGATATGGTCGATAAAACGGATCTGCATGATTTCCGCAGCTTTGACCAAGTTCTCAGTGATCCGGAAGTCAGCTTTGCTGGGGGAAGGATCGCCGGATGGATGGTTATGTATGAGAATGAACGCGTAAGCGTTCCGAGTGATGACCGGCCGCAGGATTTCACGGGGATGCGCACTGGTTTCGTTTACGGTTCCTGCCGAAATCGTGGTGGTCGATGTGTGATGTAATCGGGTGTCTAAGGTGATCACTAAGGCTGTCTCATGAGGCAAATTATTCAATTGATGTGCGAAGTGATCAAAGATCAGCTGCGGTGAATCAAGAGGAACACCCTGAAGGCGCTCTTTGGAAAGACGTATTCCTAGCTCGAAGGCTGCTGCGAGCTTGCACGCTTTTGCAAGGCCGATACCTTTGTTATTCATATATTCTGAGACAGGCATCCGTCCCATTTCCTGCAGGCTACCGTATTTTTTAAGTAGATCATCTGCGACCTGGATCACATTGCGTCCAACCGTGCCAGAGCTGAGAAATAGAGCCATAAGCTCGGCGTTACTCAATGCAGCGGAGCCGTATTTATAGATTTTTTCGCGAGGTAAATCATGATCGGGGCATTCGTTGAGTAGCGGGGGCATGGTGGGGAGGGGGAATTGGGGGATTTAAACGCTTAAGTCGAACATCAATAAACGGAAACCAAACAGATAGAGATATTGATCACTCGATGTTCTGAACTTGCTCGCGGATTTTTTCTATCTCAGTTTTGGCTTCTACTACCGTTTGCGCAATCTGTGCGTCGTTTGCTTTTGAACCTATCGTATTGAACTCACGGAACAATTCCTGGCAGAGGAAGTCGAGCTGGCGCCCGGTTGCTTCGGCGGAATTGAGGTATTCGTTAAACTTTGAGAAATGTGAATCTAGTCGGGTGACTTCCTCTGAAATGTCACAACGATCAGCAAATATTGCGAGTTCCTTACTGAGGCGTTCATCATTCTCCTCAAGTTTGATTCCGATCTCGGAAAGTCGTTTTTCTAGTAACTCCCGTTGGCGTTCCGGACGGTATGGAGCAAGTTGGGAAATTTGTTTCTTGAACTCAGCGAGTGATTGAACGCGCTGGATGAAATCTTGTTTGAGATAATTTCCCTCCGCACTTCGCATTTCAATCATACTCTGGAGCGCTTGGCTCAATGCTGGCTCAATGGTTTGCCAAGCAATATCAGGATCGATTTGGTCGAGATCGTTGGTTTCTAAAATACCGGGATATCTTGCGAAGTCG
>CAWUUP010000061.1:0-13326 GCA_963925255.1 uncultured Luteolibacter sp. | reverse complement strand
AATTCTAACAGAAGCAGATTTTGATCACTACGAAACTTCAAACTACGCCCAACCCAAGCATCACTCCCGCCACAATCAAGGCTACTGGATGGGCAGCGATTATCTCGGCCTGGGGCCATCCGCCGTCTCAACCCTTTACGGAACGCGCGACAAAAACATTCCCGATACAGCAGCCTACATTCGCCAAGTTTCCAGCCTTGGAAACGCCATCCACGAAACGGAAGTCCTCACCCCCGCACAACGCCGCATCGAACTCATCGCCCTCGGCCTCCGCACGACTCAAGGCATCCCTCTCGAACTACTCGGCGAGGCATCTCTCGAAAAAGCCCAAACGCTCGCCAACGAGAATCTTCTTAGGATTAGTGATACTCACCTATCGCTCACACAACTCGGCCGTCCCCTAGTCGACCCAATTGCCGCGGAATTAATCTAACTGTAGCTGCCCCGACAAGTCGCGGCAGGCCGTCCACGCGGCGTCTCGCCGCGCCCTAACAAATAAGGTAAGGTCAACCGACCCGGTTGATCGCATGTCTAAAATCTAGAAGCCTGACTAATAACTTACTCCGCCGAAAAAACCCTCAACACATCCCCGATCGAGTGATCCGCTTCCAACGAATGTCTAAGCGGCGTATCGAGATTCAGCGAATACCGATTTCTACGTCCCTCCCGTTCACGCTTTAGATATCCACCCCCTTCCAGATCGGCAACGATACGTTGCACCGCCCGCTCAGTGATTCCAATATCCACTGCCACTTCGCGTAGGGGCCTATCCCCATTTCGAGCCAAGCAAACCATGACGTGGGCGTGATTGGTGGAAAACGTCCAACTCGAAGAATCATTCATAACTGGAAACCTAAAATAACCAGCTTTAGAAATCACGATAAAATTATCACAAAATCTGAGACACGAAAATGATGCATGCACCCTAAAAATTACTTCTCCGTCAGCTTATAATTTCTGAGCTCAGATGGTTCAGGGAGCACTGACTGGCCAAATTACCAATCTGTGTTTCGCGACATTATTTTCGCGTTTCTACTTGCGTATGTGAAACGTTTGGAATTATACCTCCGCCGAACAAACACATATGGAAACCTTCACCCTACTCCTTGCTAACCTCATCTCACCGCCCGTCATTGCCTTCGCAGCTGGAATTGTGGCAGTATATGTAAAAAGCGACCTGAAATTTCCCGAGCAGGTTTACCAAGCCCTCACGATCTATCTACTCCTCGCGATCGGCTTCAAAGGAGGCAAAGCTATTTCTGGCTCAAGCATCAGCGAAATAGCCGGCCCCATCGGCATTACACTGGTGATTGGAAGCTTGATTCCCATTCTGGTTTTCCTCTTCACACGAAAAGTCCTGAAAATGCGGGTATCAGATGCCGCAGCACTCGCTGCTCATTATGGCTCGGTCTCAGCCGTCACCTTCATCGCCTGTCTTGCTTTCCTTGATCAACAAAACATCAGTTACGAAAAATTCATGCCAGCTATCATGGCGACCATGGAAATTCCGGCGATCTTCGTCGCCATGATACTCGCCAAGATGTTCAGTGCTCAGGCAAAAACCCCTCTCAAAAACTCCATCCACGAGGTCATTACCGGTAAAACCTTTATCCTGCTGATCTGCGGTATCGTCTGCGGAGTAACGGCCAGCGATCAAAGTCGCGCTCTCCTTGACCCCTTTCTCATCTCACCCTTCTACGGCGTGCTGATGTTATTCCTCCTCGAAATGGGTCTCATCGCTGGCACGAAAATCAAAGAGTCCATAGGGATTAGAAAAAGCTTGATCTGCTTCGCTATCGTTTCACCCATACTTCAGGCAATGATAGGACTTCTGCTCGCATGGTCAATCGGCCTCAGCCAAGGTGGAGCGGTTGTTTTCGCAGTGCTCGCCGCAAGTGCCTCCTACATCGCCGCACCAGCTGCCGTCCGCGCCTCCTTACCCAATGCCGATCCCGCAAACTATGTGACTACCTCACTAGGCATCACCTTCCCCTTCAATCTCGTCCTCGGCATTCCGCTCTACCTCGCGATGAGCAACCTCTTGTATAGCTGAGAGCGAAGAGCTAAGAGGTAAGAGATTGGCTTCACACTCTGCTCTCACCTCCTCGCTCTCACCTCCTCGCTCTCACCTCAAAACTTTCCCAGCTTGAGGGTTGAAGTTTGTCATTTGAAATTTATGGTGACCCCATGTCCAGCTGTGGCCCGAAAATGAAAATGGATCCCCATCTCCACCGAGAGCAAAAACCCTCGTGGATTAAAGTCCGTCTTCCAAACAATCCTGCCTTCTGGTCGACCAAATCTCTGATCACCGATCTCAAGCTGGTTACCGTCTGTGAAGAGGCTCAATGCCCAAACCGCTGGGAGTGTTGGGGACAAGGCACCGCGACCTTCATGATCGCTGGCGACAAATGCACCCGCGCCTGTGGTTTCTGCGCCGTCAAAACCGCCAAGCCCGATGCACTCGAGTCTGATGAGCCAGCACGGGTCGCCGAGGCCGCCAGCCGCATGAACCTGAAACACATTGTTATCACCGCCGTCGCACGCGATGATCTAAAAGACGGGGGTGCTGAGCATTTTCGTGAAACCATCCGCGCGGTTCGAGAAGTCAATCCCGGCATCATCATCGAAGTCCTCGTCCCCGATTTCAACGATCGCGATTGGGCTTTGCAAATGGTCATGGACGCGCGTCCGCATATTTTTAATCACAACCTCGAAACCGTTGAGCGCCTCACTCCCCTAGTCCGTTCACGCGCGAAATATCAGCGTTCACTCACCGTTTTGAAAAAAGCCAAGCAAATGGTCAACGGTAACGTCTCAACCAAATCCGGGATCATGCTCGGCCTCGGTGAACGCCATGAAGAAATCCTCAAAGCGATGGATGACCTGTTAGAACACGACGTCACGGTTCTCACCCTTGGACAATACCTCCGTCCTACACCGAAACATCTTCCAGTCGTCGAATACATCCATCCGGATCAATTTGCGGAATACAAACAAATCGCAATCGATAAAGGCTTCCGCCATTGCGCCTCCGGCCCGCTCGTCCGCTCTTCCTACCACGCAGCAGATTTCCGTCCTGAGCTTGATGTATTAGATGCGATCGAAGCAGATCTCAGATCTCTAACAGGTCTAGAACTAGGCCCAGAGCACCTGCCTGTATTGCAGACGCTTAAAGTCTAAAAGGTAGAGTCTACACTCCGTGTCGACCCATTTCAGTAAGGATAAGGCGCGCTCATTCTATCAGAAGTGAGCCCTTTCTAATCGCTACATCATACCTTCATCAAAAAATCACGGTCAACTCGGCGCGTTGACCATACCTTTCAAAGTTTCACCTTCGCGATCTTCATCACTCGGTTGAAATGTTTCTTCTCAACCGGATTGATCGAAAGCCGAGTCCCCTTTTGACACACTAACATTTCAGATAGAGCAGGATCAACTTTTAGAGATTCAAGAGGAATGAATTCTTTGAATGTGGCGACGTGCTTAAAATCCACTAACCACCAGCGTGGTTTATCTTCAGTGGCTTTAGGATCGAAATACTCACTCTTCGGATCGAACTGCGTCGGATCCGGATAAGGCTCTGAAGCGACTTCAGCAACGCCCGCAGCTCCAGATGGTTTGGCATTTGAGTGATAGAAAATCGCAAGCTCACCCAGATTCATCTCGCGCCACATAAAATTACGCGCCTGATAATTCCGCACCCCCGACCAAGGTTCTTGTTTTACCTTCTCAAGATCCTTAATCGAAAAAACATCCGGCTCAGATTTAATCAACCAATGCATAAACCGATTTCAGCTTTTTAGCTTTTACTCAAAAAAGCGAATCTTCCCAGGAACCGGCAATTTTCCAGCAGCCATCGCCGCATGTTGTTCGTCGGTGCAGGCGGAATCGATAGGCGCGTCCGGAGCGACTTCGTTATCCGTAACCAGTCCTTGTGCGAACATCCATTTCTCAACTTCTTCACCGCTGATATCAGCAAGCATTTCTCCATTGATTTCTACGCAAGGTGAAAGCGACTGACCACTGCGTTGCTCCATCTCCCAACGGAACGCTGGATTCTTGATGATATCCTTCTCCTCATACGGCAGGTCATACTTGCGCATGATCGCACGCACGCCCTCGCTCCAGCCACAGAATGTTTTCAAATACGCGGTGATTTTTGGTTTCGCTTCGCTCATAGGTGCACACCATAAATTGACCCGCTAATTTTGCAACCCCGCATCTTTTAGGTTCGGTGGTTCGGTGAAACCGTACTACCGAGCCGTGCAGCGGCAACCGAATTACCGAACCGCAAAGCCGTAACCGAATTACTCCCACTCGATACTCGCAGGTGGCTTGGTCGAGACATCATACAGCACGCGGTTGATACCTTTGACTTCGTTCAAAATCCGGTGGCTGGTCTCGCGAAGGATTTCATAAGGGAGTTCCACCCAATCGGCGGTCATCGCATCTTCTGAAACCACGGCACGCAGTGAAATCGCCCATTCGTAGCTGCGCTCGTCGCCTTTGACACCCACGGTTTTCACAGGAACCAAACACGCATACGCCTGCCAAACTTTGTCATACCAGCCATGCTCTTTGAGTTTTCCAATAAAGATCGCATCGCATTCGCGAATGATATCGAGACGTTCTTGGGTCACTTCACCTGGGCAACGCACAGCAAGTCCCGGACCGGGAAACGGATGCCGTCCTAAAATATCCGGAGCAATTCCCAAGGAATGTCCTAGCTCACGGACTTCGTCTTTGAAAAGTTCAGCCAGTGGCTCAAGGACTTTGCCTTGTGCTTGAAGCTCGAGAATACGGTCAACTCGGTTGTGGTGAGTTTTGATTTTTGATGCTTTCGATTTTGCGTTGGATGCACTTTCGATGACATCGGGATACAAGGTTCCTTGTGCAAGCAATTCAGCATCACCCACCGAATCCCAGAACACGTCGATGAACAAGTTGCCGATGATCACACGCTTTTTCTCAGGATCGTTTTCTCCCGCCAAAGCGGTTAGGAAACGCTCGCTGCAGTCGACGGTTTCAATCGGAACGCCCAGACGATGGAAGTTACTACGAACCTCTTCGCCCTCGTCTTTACGCATGAGTCCGTGATCCACGAAAATCGCACGGACATTCGCGCCTGCCTCTTTCAAAAGAACCGCTAACACGGTGCTGTCCACACCACCTGAAACGCCGCAAACGACTTGTTTAGTTCCGCATTTCTCACGGATCCCTTCGATCATCTCGCGTTTGAAATCTTCGATCTTGAATGGCATTAGGTCCTTAGCGGTCAACAAGAAGTTATGAAGGATTCGAAAACCCTCGTGACTGTGAGTCACTTCTGGATGGAACTGAATGCCGTAGAATTTTTCACCCCATTTCAAAGAAACTGGAGTCTGATGCTGATTCACAGCGATCACTTCAGCGCACTCCGGAATGACTTTTACCGTGTCGGAATGACTCATCCAAACCTGTGATTTTTCAGCAATCCCCTCGTAGAGATCTTTGTGATGAGTCGGGTAAAGAAACGCCGGACCATATTCACGGCGATCACTCGGCTCAATCGTGCCACCGAATTTTAAATTCAATAACTGCATGCCGTAGCACACACCAAGCACAGGAACATTAAATGCTTTGAGCGCTTCAAAATCGAGATCCGGTGCATCTGGTTCGCTGGTGCTGCGGGGTCCACCCGATAAAATAATCGCACCCGGCTCACCAATTTCTGGAAAATCTTCCAATGCATAAAGCATCGCAAAAAATCCGAGTTCACGAACTCGCCTTACAATCAGCTGCGTATACTGCGAGCCAAAATCAATTACCGCTACATGTCCTTTATCGTGCATATCCTGAATTTCTAAATCTCAATTTCTAAAGTTTATCTGAACCTTAACCCAATGGCTGATAATTGGTTGGCTCCTCGGTCATCACGATGTCGTGAACGTGGCTTTCTCTCAAACCACCCGGCGTGATGCGTACGAATTCCGCACGCTCTCTGAGCTCCGCCAAGGTCGATGCTCCGACGTAGCCCATACCGGATTTTAATCCGCCCATGAGTTGGAAAATTACATCTGAAAGTGGACCTTTGTAAGGCACGCGTCCTTCGACACCTTCCGCAACAAGTTTACCTGAGCTGTTCTGCGCATAACGGTCACCCGCGCCTTTACGCATCGCTCCCAAAGAACCCATGCCTCGATAGGTTTTAAATCGGCGGCCCTGATAGAAAACACTCTGCCCCGGGCTCTCACGAGTTCCTGCAAGCAATGAACCCAACATCACAAGATCTGCTCCGGCGGCGATTGCTTTGACCACATCTCCGGAATAACGAATTCCTCCGTCGGCAATCACTTTCACACCACGCTCACGACAGTAACCCGCAACGTTTTGGATGGCTGTAAACTGAGGCATCCCCACACCCGCGATCACACGAGTTGTACAAATCGAGCCAGGACCAACGCCAACCTTTAATGCGCTTGCTCCAGCGGAAACGAGATCGCGCGCACCTTGTTCAGTAACCACATTTCCAGCTACGACGGGAAGATTACAGATCGAACGTAGTTTCTCGATCACGTTCATGACGTGTCGTGTGTGTCCTGTTGCTGCATCGATAAAAAGTGCATCTGCGCCCGCCGCAACCAATGCCAGCGCCCGCTCTTCAACATCCGGACCCACACCAACCGCCGCTCCACAGCGAAGTTGTCCGTTGGTATCTTTTGCCGCACTGGTGAAGGTGATGCGTTTTTCGATATCCGATCCTGTGATCAAACCAACTAATTTATTATCGGCATCTACCAAAGGAAGTTTCTCAATGCGGTTTTGATAAAGAATCCGTCGTGCTTCTTCCAAACCAGTATTCGGTGGTGCTGTGATCACTTTCTCACGAGGAGTCATGACCTCGGAAACCAATGCTTCTGGCCGGTCCAAATAACGGACATCGCGTCCGGTGACCATGCCTTCAAGGTGTCCACTTGCATCTACCACTGGGAAACCTGAAAAACCATTCTCGTCCATGATCGCAAGCACCTTCTTCACCGTGTCAGTTTTGCTCACGGTGAGAGGTTTTATAATCACCGCGCTCTCGGAACGCTTCACTTTGGAAACCATTGCCGCTTGCTCCTCAATTGGGCACGCACGGTGAATAACCCCCATGCCGCCTTCTCGCGCCAACGCGATCGCTAGATCATGTTCGGATACCGTATCCATCGCTGCGGAAATCACCGGCAACCTCAGGGAAATCCCCTCCGCTACTTCAGTCGATAAATCTGCTTCTCCCGGCAATACAGCACTCAACGCCGGAACCAAAAGCACATCGTCAAACGACAATCCTAAAGAAATCTCTGCCATGCGAAAGTCAACAGAGTCGCCAGCCTCTCGGCAAGCCCGTATTCATATTTCGTGAAAAATCCTGCATTTAAGAGACCCAACCAAGCCTGATGAGGGGGCAATCTCACAATTCTCTACTATTTGCCAAATAACCGACCCAGTTTCTCATCATCAAACATTACCAAAAATCATATCAACTAAACGCTCTAGTGCGGATGCCAAAAGTCCGTGAGCAAAAGAAATTTGAATAAGGAATGGAAGAAATCAGGAATGCTTCGCTCTCATCTTTTCCTTCCTGCGCTCCTTATTTTTAAACTATGGAATGAAGAGTTATTGATGAGGAAAGCAGGAATGCTTCGCTCTCATCTTTTCCTGCCTGCCTGCGTTCCTTATTTTTTAAACTATGGAATGAAGAGTTTTTGATGAGGAAGAAAGGAAAGCAGGAATGATTCGCTCCTATCTTTTCCTTCCTGCGTTCCTGCTTTGACTCCATTTCATTACGTCCAAGCCAAGTCGGCTTCGCCATTACTGAAGCTCATTCATCACACCTTGGGCTAGGTCTTCAATATCTCAGCTTTTCACCCACAGACTTTTGACAAACGCTCTGAGCTTCAGAGAATCGCCAGCACTCATCGATCATTTTATCTCTCCATCTTCCATCACAGATAGCATAATCCTAAGGGCTCCTCCAGAAATCCAAACCTCCCAAACTAAGCAAGCCAGCGATAGCCCCATCAGCGCCAGGGCAAAAGAAAACGCCCCCATTGCCAGAACCTTTTGATGCCCTATCACACTCACCATCGAGAGCACACACAGCAACAAACTCAAAGCCCCTAACAACTGCATGCCACGGATCAACGTGAGTCGCTTCCGCAAGTTCTGAATCTGCCTCATCAACAAGCCGTCTTTCTGCTCAAGCCAATCCCTGTGCAGATTTCGAATCAATGCCGATAGGTGTAGAAATCGGTTGGTATACGACAAAAACAACAAACTGATCGCCGGAAATAAGAGAGCCGGAGTCGAAATTTCCAAATTCATGCCACCTTTAAACACTCAAACCCCACAAATTACCAGAAATTGTGATTTGAGTTTTCGCCTAATCCCGCGAACCTTCCACCCATGCGTAACGCTACACCCCTGATCCTCGTCATCTTTATTGCCGGTCTCGCGTCCTTTCTTTCTCTCAGAGATCAGCCCCCTACGAATGCTTCAGCAAATCCAGTCGCCGTCACTCCTGCCGTATGGCCTTCGGTAAATTCTGATATCCCTGCCGATCCCAAAGCCGTGTTCGGCACGATGGAAAATGGCATGCGTTACATGATCCTACCAAACACCGAACCACCACAACGCCTCTCGATGCGTCTCCACATCGCTGCCGGTTCACTCATGGAAAAAGATGATCAACAAGGAGTGGCTCACTTCCTTGAACACATGGTCTTTAACGGCACTAAAAACTATGAGAACGCCAACCAACTCATTCGTGAAATGCAATCACGCGGTATCGCTTTTGGCGCACACGTAAACGCCTACACATCTTTCGATGAAACCGTTTACATGTTAGATATCCCAGATCTTAAAAATGACACCTTGGATCTCACCTTCTCCATCATGCGCGATTTCGGTGATGGCGCTCTTCTTTCCGAAAAAGAAATCAATGACGAACGCGGCGTTATCCTCTCCGAAAAACGCTCGCGCGATTCTGTCGGCTACCGCATGCAGAAGCAACAATTCGACACCTTACTTCCTAATTCACTCATCGCCAAACGCTTCCCTATCGGTGAAGAAGAAATTATCCAAAACGCAAAACGCGAGCGCTTTGTCGATTTCTATCAACGTTACTATACTCCAAACCATATGACTTTCGTCGTCGTCGGTGATATCGACCCCGGCGAAATTGAGGCACGCATCAAATCCACTTTCGGATCGATGCAAAACCCTGAAAACCCAGGCCAAGCTCCTGACCTTGGGAGCGTTACCACACCTGAAGGACTTGTCTCACATATCTTCAGCGATTCCGAACTAGACACCACAGATGTTTCACTACTCCTTGTTCGCCCATTCGAAGCCATCCCTGACACCAAAGCTTCACGTACTGCGAAATATCCATTAAATATCGCAAACTTTATCATAGGTCGCCGCTTTGAACGTCTCTCCAAAATAAAAAACTCTCCCATTACTTCTGGTGAAGCATCCAAGAGCGAACTCTTTAACAACATCGAAATCGGATCCATTTCGGTTAATGCCGCCGATGATCGCTGGCAGGAGGCGACTTCGACTCTCGAACAAGAATTCCGCCGCGCGCTCGAACACGGTTTCACCGACGCCGAACTCAACGAAGCAAAGGCGAATCTACTGAACGCCTATCACGAAGCTGTAAAGCGCAGAGACACACGTAAATCTGAAAGCCTCGCCACGGCTATTGCTAAATCGGTAAACGACAAAACTGTTTTCAATACTCCAGAAACCAGCTTGGAAATTACAACCGCAGCTCTCGATACCATCACTCCAGAGGATGTTCACCAAGCTTTCGTAAAGTTTTGGGCAGCTCCGGGTCATCATTTGATTCTTTCTACAAAAACTTCCACTCCAGAAACCGAGAAAGAACTCACATCGGCTTATCTAGAGTCTAACAAAACCCCAGTCGAAGCTCCTGCCTCTCGCGCTATCGTGCCTTTTGCTTACACCGATTTCGGTAATTCTGGTAAAATCGAAAAAACTAACACAGTCGATGATCTCGACATCACGCAGATCACCCTCAGTAACCATATCCGAGTAAATCTCAAACGCACAGAGTTTGAGAAAAACCGGATTCGTATTCTCGCTCGCATTGGCACAGGCCAATTATCACAGCCTAACAATAAACCCATGCTCGATGCTGTAGCAACAGCCGTATTCGAAGGCGGTGGACTTGCTAAGCATTCCAACGACGAACTCTCAGAGATTCTTGCAGGCCGTAATGTCTCATCTTCTCTAAGCATCGCAGAAGACGCATTCATCTTATCCGGATCCACCACCCCAGAGGATCAACTCCTCGAACTCCAACTCATGGTAGCTTCCATTACCGATCCTGGCTACCGCCCCGAAGGTCTCTGGCAGTTTCAAAAAAACATTCCCGTTCTTTTCCAAAACCTCAAACACACCACCGCTGGCCCTTCTCAAGAAATACAATCTTGGCTCTATGGCGGTGACTCACGCTACACAGTCCCTAACCAAACCCAGCTTTCCAACTACACCATCGATGATGTCGTAAACTGGCTCTCACCAGAACTCCAACAAGGCTACATCGAGATCTCGGTCGTCGGTGATTTCGATCCTGAAGAAATAACGCAGGATCTTCTCAAAACTTTCGGAACTCTCCCAGCTCGTGATGCCACACCTAAACCCAAAACGTTGCACAGACGTTCGGTTCAATTCCCGGAACCACCCGCAGAAAAAAATCTCACCTACGACTCAAAAATCCCCCAAGCGATCGCAACCGCAATATGGAAAACCGATGGCTTACGTAATAACACCCAAGAATTCCGCCGCCTGAATGTTCTTTCCGATATTTTTGGCGATCGCCTTCGTGAAGAAATTCGCGAAAAACTCGGTGCATCTTACTCGCCTAACGCTGGCGCAACCGGATCTGAAGCACTGGAAGGATTTAGTTACCTCATCGGCCAATCCATCGGCAAACCCGAGGATGTGAGTTTACTACTCGATACCATGACCAACATCGCCAGCGAACTTGCCGAAAAAGGTGCCGATCAAGATGAACTCGATCGTTCGCTCGCTCCCATCCTCAGCTCGCTTGAGAAATCTCATCGCGATAACTCCTACTGGCTGACTACCGTACTCTCACAATCCCAGAGCGATCCAAAACGCCTCGATCTCGCTCGCCAACGCGACGAAGATTACCGCTCAATCAATCTCACTGAGGTCAACGAATTAGCAAAAAAATACTTCCCAAAAACCAACTTACACAGAGTCTCCATTATCCCAAAACTAGCTGAATAACCCACTCTCCCCTTCATTTAATTTTGAAGGTTAAAATTCCCACAATGAAACTCTTCCTCGAGAAGATTCGTCCTGTAGTTGATATCATCTTCGATGCCTCACCCCCGCCGCATTGAGCCAGCATCCCCTACGAACTAGAGCTCGTCCCAGCCCTCTACCAAAACGCCGAAGCCTAGCAATCGCGATCATGCAGGGAGCCCTAGACTGTTTGCAAAAAGTCTAGGTTTTGGATATCCCACGAAATGAGGATATCCAACATTCCTAAATAAAATTATACTATGCATTCAAATTCTGATAAACTCAACGTCCCGCGGAAGTATGATACTAATCAGATATCCAAGCTACACTGAAGCGAACGACTATCTAGCGAAAGCAAATCCCAACATGATGCCCCGAACCCTATCTCTCCTACTCGTCAGCCTTCTGATCGCTCCCTTAGCACTTCTTCACGCCGCCTCCCCACCACCCAACATCATCCTCGTCATGCCCGACGACGTCGGCTACGGCGACTACGCCAGTCTTGGCGCTCCCATCATGCAGACGCCTGCTGTCGATGCGTTCAAGAAGAAGAGCCTGCTTTTCACCCAGTTTCACCTCAGCCCGACCTGCTCCCCAACCCGTGCCGCCATGCTCAGCGGCCGGCACGAGTTCAAGAACGGCGTCACCCACACCATCTTCGAGCGGGAACGGATGGCCTTGGAAACTATCACCCTGCCCCAGGTTCTCAAGACCGCCGGCTACACCACCGGCATCTTCGGCAAATGGCACCTCGGTGACGAGGAAGCCTACCGCCCGGAAAACCGCGGATTCGACGAGGTTTTCATCCACGGCGGCGGTGGCATCGGCCAGACCTACTCAGGCTCCTGCGGCGATATACCGGGCAACACCAACATCAATCCGACCCTCTGGCACAATGGCACCTTCGAGAAGACCGAAGGCTACTGCACCGACCTGTTCTTCGACCAAGCGATCAAGTGGATCGACGGAAACCTTTCCGCCAAAAAGCCGTTCTTTGCCCTCATCCCGCTTAATGCCGCGCACACACCCTACGTCCTTCCAGAAAAATACTACCGCCAATATCTCGGAAAACCGGGTGTCTCCGAGGATGTCGCGAAGTTCTACGGGATGATCGAAAACGTCGATACCAACTTCGGCAAGCTGCTCGCCAAGCTCGACGAATGGGGAGTCGCGGACGACACACTCGTCATCTATCTCGCCAGCGACAATGGCGGATCAGCGGCGGCATGCAAGATCTTCAATGCAGGCATGCGCGGCAGCAAAGCGATGCCTTATCAAGGCGGCACCCGGGTCCCCTGTTTCTTCCGCTGGCCCACCGGTGGCATCCCTGCCGGAACCGAATCCGACGCCCTGAGCGCGCATATAGACCTATTTCCCACAATCGCGGCGATTGCCGGAACCTCCCTCTCGGATGCTGTGAAAAAGCAAGTCGATGGCCGCAGTTTGCTGCCCTTGCTGAAGAACCCGAAAGCCGAATGGCCCGAGCGCACCCTCGTTCACCACGTCGGCCGCTGGGGCAAGGGCCAATCTCCCGAGGGCTCGAAATTCACGGACAGCGCCATCCAGAACTCGCGCTTCACCCTCGTCAACAACCGCGAACTCTACGACCTCAAAGCCGATCCCGGTGAGACCACCAACGTCATGGCCGAGCACCCTGAAGTCGTCGCATCCCTGCGTGCCACCTATGATCTATGGTGGGCGGAGATCCAGCCCTACCTCGTCAATGAAACTGCCATCGGGCCGACGATCAATCCAATGAAAGCCCTCTACTGGAAACAATTCGGCGGCGGCCCCACCGAGGCCGACATGAAACGGATGAATCCCACGTCCACCACCATCCCGGAATAATTCAAGATGATGAATTCCCCTCCACCATGAAACACATTCCGCTCCTACTCATCATTTGTGCCACCACACCGCTTCTGGCAGCCTCGGACGACACACGCCCTTCGAAACCCAATATTGTTCTGATCCTGACCGACGACCTCGGTTGGCAGGATGTGA
>CAWUUP010000060.1:0-4563 GCA_963925255.1 uncultured Luteolibacter sp. | reverse complement strand
CGGGGATCGTTGGTAAAAACGGGGTGGGTAAAACCACTTTGCTCAAACTCTGCCTTGCTCAACTTGAGCCGACTGAAGGCACAGCGGTCCTGGGTAAACGTGTGAAAATCAATTACATCGACCAATCACGGATGCAACTCGATGGAACGGGTTCACTGTTAGATGAAATTTCCGATGGTAATGAGAAAGTCCAGTTTGGAAACGAAAGTCTTGGCGCACGTGCCTATCTTCGGAGGTTCCTTTTTAACAACGAACGCATCAACGAACGCGTCGATCTACTCTCTGGCGGTGAGCGTGCCCGCTTGATGCTTGCGAAAGTTTTAAAAACCGGCGGTAACCTCATCATTCTCGATGAGCCGACCAACGACCTCGATCTACCATCGCTGCGGATGCTGGAAGAGGCGCTTTCGAGCTTTGGTGGCAGTATTCTCTGCGTCTCCCATGATCGCTATTTCCTTGATCGGATTTGCGATCAAATCATTGCGTTTGAAGACGATGGAATCCACGTCACTCCGGGAAACTATTCGTATTACTTAGAAAAACGCCAACAACGCGAAGCTGCACAAAAAGCCCAAGCGCAGGCATTCAAAGCTCTGCAGCCACAAAAGCCAGTGGGGAGGACGGAGCGGCCGCGCAAGCTTTCACAGAAGGAGCGCGCTGAACTAGAAACCATCGAAGATCGAATCTTCCCTGCTGAAGACGAAGTGAAAACCATTGAGTCACGAATGAATGATCCCGAGTTTCAGGTGAATCATTACGAGAAAATTCCGGCTGAGATGGAAAAGCTTGAAGCAGCTCGCGCGGCGACACTCGTTCTTTACGCTCGCTGGGATGAGCTGCAGGCAATTGCCGATGCTGAGCAGTCGTAAGATTAAATTCGAAGCGTAGAGTTTTTAGTCTATTCACTATATTAAAGGAAATTTCATCTAACAGTGAAACCGTTCCATTGAGTTGCAGTCGTGATTGGTCGGGATAATTGATTTTCACACGTTTACCCAGAGCCTCGGTGCCTTTCTCAGTAGTAAAATACCCCGTTGCTATCTGTGTTTCACGAGGAATATAAAAATGTAGGATTACTCCTGATGTCTCGCGTGAGGCTCGCGTTTGGCAACGGTCTCTGCGCCCGGGGCGGTAACAAATGGTCCGCCCTCAAGTGGCGCGACGCCAGTGAATGCGACGTCTGGCATATCCGTCGGGCGACCAGCGAGCGGGAAATCTTTACGTAACGGAAAGAACGGGTAGCCCTCCCACATGAGGATGCGCTTGAGATTTGGATGACCACTGAAAGGAATGCCCATCATATCCCAAACCTCGCGCTCATGCCAATCGGCAGCAGCCCAGAGATGGATCGCTGTTGGCACGGCTTCGTCTTCAGAAACTTTAGCCTTCAAGCGCAGGTGGCGATTGTTGTCGAGTGAAGCGAGTTCATAAACGACTTCAAAGCGAGGATCCTCACCGAAATGATCAAGTGAGGAAATATCTAACAACATTTCATAATCGAGTTTCTCTTTGCAAAGCGCGAGGGCTTTCGGCAGTGCTTCGAGCGTAACGTTGAGTGTGTGTTCGCCGCGGAATTCGATTTCTGAGATGATGCCTTCGCCGAGCGCTTCACGCAGAGCGGGAAAATCTTTTGAGGCAACTTGGCTATTTAGGGTTGCTGACATGAGAGGAAAAAGTGGTTTGGAAAAATATTTGGGTTACTGACCGATCCTAGACGTTTTCTTCGAAGAACGTCTTCTTCTGATCCTGAGTGGAATGCTCCGTGTCGATTTTTTCCTGGAGTTTCATCAAGCCTTCGATGAGTGCTTCAGGACGTGGAGGACAGCCAGAAATGTAAATATCCACGGGGATGAGTTGGTCGATGCCTTGCAGCACGGCATAGGAACGATACATCCCGCCGGAAGAAGCGCAGGCACCCATCGCGATGCACCACTTTGGCTCGGGCATTTGATCCCAAACGCGTTTCACGGCGAGAGCCATTTTGTAAGTCACGGTTCCAGCGACGATCATGACGTCTGCTTGGCGTGGAGAGAAACGCATGACTTCCATTCCGAAGCGAGAGATGTCGAAACGGGAAGACGCAGTGGCCATTAGCTCGATTGCGCAGCAGGCAAGCCCCATGGGCATCGGCCAGAGAGAGTTCTTTCTCATCCAGTTGATCGCGGCGTCGACGCGGGTGAAGATGATGTTGCCTTCGATCTTAGAATCGTAGGCGGCGTAAGTTGGGACAGTGGCGGTGCTTTCCATAGTGCGGAGTGGCTTCGCCGGAAAGATGGTGGCTTGTGGCCGATGTCTCAAGTGGATTGTGAAATTTTTCACAATCAGGCGGGGACAAGGGTAAAATAGCAGCTGAACTGCGAACAATGAAGAATGAACCACAATGGGTTCATATTCTATGTATCCTAGCTATCGGGTTAGCTGAAATCTCCCCTGTTTGGGAGGTCGGGGAGTATCTTGGTGTTGCCTGATAACACCAGATGACAGAAGCTCCCGCCTATGGAACCGAGAGAATTTGAGATTAAAGGTGAGAAATACTTAGCGCGGACACCGCGTGAGGAGGATTTCAAGGCGATGATCGAGCTCCACAAAAGCTGTTTTCCGGCGACTTTGGAAGAGGACGGCGCGTGGCGGGTGGATCAACTCGAGAGCCACTTGCAGATGTTCGAGGATGGGCAGGTGTTGGTCACAAAAGGGGAGGAAATTGTCGGCGTCTCATCGAGCTTGGTGGTGAGTTTAGGAAGAGATCCGCTGCGTCACCATTCCTACTATGGAATCACCGATGATGGTTATTTTTTCAATCACGATCCAGAGGGCGATACGTTGTATGGTGCGGAAATTTATGTGGATCAGGCAGAGCGAGGACAGGGGATAGGGGCCTTGCTTTATGAATTGCGGCGTGAGCTTTGCAGGCGTTTGAACTTACGTCGAATTCTAGCAGGTGGACGTTTGTGGAATTACGAAAACTACAAAGCAAAATACACGCCCGAGGAATACGTGCATGCGGTGCAGGACGGTTTAGTCAAAGATCCAGTGTTAGGCTTTCAGCTCAAAGAAGGTTTTGTGGTGCGCGATGTGATGTCGAATTACATCCGTGATCCGCGCAGCATGAACTACGCGACCTTGATCGAGTGGTTGAATCCCGAATATCAACAGACGGAGGGAGAGGACCGAAAAGTTCGTGTTGCTTGTGTGCAGTATCAAATGCGGAAGATTGCGGATTTCGATGAGTTTGCAGCTCAGGTTAGATATTTCGTGGAGACGGCGGGTGAGGATTACGGGGTGGATTATGTGTTGTTTCCCGAGTTTTTCTCGGTGCAGTTACTCTCTGCGATGGAGCCGTATTCCTCTCGTGACGGGATACGAAAGCTTGCAGAGCTGACGCCGAAATTCCGTGAACTCATGTCTACGCTCGCTCGTGAGCAAGGGCTGCATCTCATTGCAGGCTCGCATCCCGTGCTGCAGAAAGACGGAAGTTTGCAAAACGAATCCATGTTGTTCCGCCCTGATGGCTCGTTTGTTTCACAGCCAAAACTTCACATCACTCCATCGGAAACGACGTGGTGGGGAATTACCGGCGGTAACCGTTTGCATGTCATCCAAACACCAAAAGCAAAAATCGGAATTTTGATTTGTTATGACGTCGAGTTTCCCGAAGCGGCACGTTATCTCGCGGAACAAGGAATCGAAATCCTCTTTGTGCCGTATTGCACGGATAACCGTCAGGGATACTTACGCGTCACAAAATGTGCAGCGGCGCGAGCGATTGAAAACCAGATCTATGTCGTCACAGCTGGCGTGGTGGGCAATCTCCCCGATGTCCCCGCGATGGATATTCACTACGGCCGCGCGGCGGTTTTCACTCCTTCAGACTTCGAATTTGCACGCGATGGCATCCAAGCAGAAGCCGATCCAAACGTCGAAACCATGTTGGTGACGGATTTGGATATCCGAGATCTCTACCGTTCTCGCGAGGCTGGCTCGGTAACTCCTCTGATGGACAGAAGAAGGGATTTATTCGAGCTAAAGGTGAATTTGGATGATTCAAATCGGGTATAATCATGCGACTGAGAACATCGGGTTTGCATGGGTCGCATTCGCTGGTGAGGCACCCTCTCTTCCCCTTCTATAGACCGGCTCTTCCGCGTGTTCTCCGCGCTAGGTAAAAAAGCAAATTCCTAGCGTTCCGCATGCTCGCCACAAAAGATTTTACCGACTGTACCTCCATGGTGCGAGCTGACAGCGAATCACATTACGATGATGTTGGGGGTATTATATCATCTCGACAGTTATATCCGAGTAATGGAATAGAGAGACGGTTGTGTAATTAGGCTTCGCGTGGAACTGACGCGGCGCTTTTTTTCCGCTCAGCAGCGTTGTTCGTTACGCCGTCGCTCTGTGAGCTATGGCGGACAAGCTGGTCATGTGGCTCCCGCCTTCGCCAAGGCTTCTACGGACAAGCTCCACACTTCCTCCTCACGCCTCGCTGAAAGTAAAACTATTCGCCGCCATTCCTCCAATCTAACTGATGAAATGGTATAAGGGAATCCGGCTTGCAATATCCGG
>CAWUUP010000059.1:0-5518 GCA_963925255.1 uncultured Luteolibacter sp. | reverse complement strand
GCATCGCGCATGGATTCGTTGGAAGGAAATTTTCCGGTTCCAAGGAAGAGGCGAGAAGAGAAGGTGCGATCTGAAATTTTAAGCATGGGAAAGATTGAGATGACTGGAGAGCCAGAGTTCGAAAGCGGAATGATTTGTGAGGTCGTAGGTGTGGGTTTGGAAACCTAATTGTTGGCCGGTGGCGATGTTGGCAGGTAGGTCGTCGATGTAGAGCGTGTTTTCGGGGACGAGAGAGTATTTGTCTATGGCGTGTTGGTAACTTTCCAACTGGGGTTTAATGGCACCGACTTCGTAGGACAGGATAGAGCCGTGGAACAGCGAGAATTCTGGAAAAGCATCAAAAATCCACGGGCAGTGGATGGCGTTGGTATTGGAAAAGAGGATGAGTCGATGACCAGCGCTATGGAGTTTTTGAACCATTTTCCACATCAGCTGGTTAGGTGTGAAAATGTTACGCCAAGCTTCATGAAAGACCTCGGTGGAAACATTTGAGTCGAGAGTTTCAAGAGCCCAGCGAGTATAATCTTCAGTGCTGATCTGACCAGCCTCGAACTCGTCTTTGCGTGCAAGTAATTGATCGAGCGCAGCAGCTGGGCTTGGGTGAGTCGCAGGAAGGAACTTGCGCAGCGAGGTCTCAAAATCAAAGTCGAGAAGGACTTTTCCGATATCGAAGAGGAAGTCTGGCACGGTGGTTGAAACTTTAAATTTTTTCGAGAATGAATTTAGCTGCGGTGATGGCGCCGTTGTTGCAATTGTGTTTCGCGAGATTGTTTTTCATGACGCGCCATTCCGCTGCGTCGTTTGCTAGTAAATTGAATACAGCTTTTGTAAGGTCTTTGGGATCTTCTGCAAGGTCACCTGCGTGGAGGTGTTGCAGGAGTTGGAGGTTACCTTCTTCCTGTCCTGGGACGAGATGGTGAATCAGCATAGGGCACTGAGCGGCGATCGCTTCATGCACGGTGGCCCCGCCAGCTTTTCCGACTACGAGGTGATGTTTATTCAGGAGTTGAGGGACTTTTTTTGTCCAGCCCAACAAGCGGACGCGGTTCGGATACTCCGCTTTGATTTCTGCGGCACGCGAGTAGAGGGAGCGGAAATTTTTACCCAGCACGATCGTGAGATGAACATCGGGTGAGGCATTTAAAAGGGCACGGGAGTGGCGCCGCACGAAAGGTTTTTTCGCAGTTGGGAAGTAGAGAATCCGGAAAGGCTTGTGCGGTTCTTCAATGCTCACGGGTGTGAGTGAGGTGAACATTGGATTGACGGGAAAGCCGGTGCTGATGATTTTATTTTTCGGAATGCCCCACGAACTCATGGCATCGACCGTGATGTGATCAGTGACGAGAAAGTAATCGGTTGGGGCGCGAAGCCATGAGGCGTTGATTTCGATGGAGTCGGTGACGACTGTGAAAACAGGCAATCGTTTGTCGGTTTCTTGGAAATGGCGCTCAAGGAAGTAGGGATAAATCGGATAGGTGGAGACGATGGCGTCAGGCTTAAATTCGTTGACAAGAGTTTGAAGGTAACTTTCCGGCTGTCGCATGAGTGGCATGCTTGGTTGGGAGAAATCGCATTGGTCGGTGCCACGGTATATTTTTTCCCAGATTTTGGGAAAATGGGTGGTAACTAAGCGATAGCCCCATTGAATGACCGCTGTGGAATGGGGCGCGGAAAGCACGCAGGGATCAGCAACACGAGTCTCAATGCCAATTTTTTGGAAGGCCAGCGCGAGGTTACGCGCAGCGCTATTATGACCTTCACCGAATGCAGCGGTGATGATGAGTATTCGTTTTTTTGCCGACATCTTTAATTTGCTTGGGCGGACTTTAAAACAGAGTGTGGCATTGCGTCGATGGACTTTTCTGCTTTCCTTGGTCTGCCGATGCAAAAAAACAACGATCAGCCGAAATTACGAATTGTGGACGAAAGTTCTGAGAGGGTAATTCTGCCGTTGGATCGTCAATTGACGGATGATCCCGGTAAATTGGGTGGTGATGAGAAGGCGGTGAAGCTAGAGGTGAAAGCTAGGAGCGAATTAAAATTCAGGACATATGAGACCAAGCTTGAGGAATGGGTGGAGCAAGAAAACGCTACATTGGAGGATGGGTGGAATACAAACAGAGTGCCTACCCGCCGATACAAGCGAATTTGGATTGCGATAGGGTTAATTTTGTTCTTGGGGATAAGCTGGTTAGTTTTTGATTTTTTTCAGTTGAATGAGACTGAGCTCGCGGCGCAAGAGGACACGCAGAGTTCGCAGGAGCGTAAAGACCAAGCAGGACGCGAAGCTTTACAGACGATTGCGACAATTAAGGACGTAGTCAGGAAATTTTATAGATCAAGCTCGGTTGATGAGATGTCAAAATACGTCAGACACGCGGAGCGAGTAAGGCCGTTAATGGAAGATTACTATTCCAAAAAAGCGATGAAAACATCTGAGGTGATTTCCATGGTAGATTTGAATCCATTGACCATCGGAAGCCGGGGAGGA
Organism: uncultured Luteolibacter sp.; assembly: GCA_963925255.1. Classification (GTDB taxonomy): domain Bacteria; phylum Verrucomicrobiota; class Verrucomicrobiia; order Verrucomicrobiales; family Akkermansiaceae; genus Luteolibacter. The sequence goes on along the minus strand of CAWUUP010000059.1, from coordinate 3,027 downwards.
TTTTGGTCGACCATAACCAAACTTGATTCTGGCGTGAATACTTTGGTGGTCGAAGTTAACAGCCCAAGTGATGTAAAGGTAGATTGGGAGACACATGTATTTTCTCAGCCGATGGAATGGGAGCGATTTATAAAAGATCGGCCAGATGGATTTCGCGGCGATTTCCGCGTATATGTAGAACGAGATAATTTTTACAATTATGAATTTGCAGATAGTGATAAATACCAAGCTTATAAAATCACAACCTTGAATAGTTACGAGGTGATTTATGGGTATGCTCCAAGAGATGGTAAGGCGTTTCGGGAGATTGATCAATTGATCACCCAAAATCAAAATCAGAAATCTCCAGTGATGTTGCGATTGTATTTACAAGAGGGATTAAAATCAAAGAGCGGAGTATTGATCGAAAGCATTGTGGCACCGCGATGGTTGTTGTTAGATTCGCCGGAGGTGGAGAAGCCATGATAAATAATCAAAGCAAGATCACATGGCCGTATGTTTTAAGAATCATCGCCGGGGTGACTTTGTTTTTTGCTTTTCAATACGTGGTTGCGCTGGTGCGCTTGAGTGGAGGATCAGGTGCGATGAAGAACAAGTTCAGCGTGCTGGCGCAGGATAAATATCTGAATTTTTTGATCATACAGAATCTGTATGTCATTCTCGGATATGTCATTCTAGCAATTTTGTTCACCTTGGTTTTGTGGCCATTGGTGGATCTAGTTTTTAGTAAAAAGCCGAGCCGAAGTTGGTGGATAGATGTTGTTGCCGGACTGTGTGGAAGTTTTCTGATTCATGGATTTTTCACGCTACGCTTAGTTAAGACACGTCCGTATTTCTTGGATGATGCGAAATTTGGATATTGGTATTTTGAGTTCTTAAATGTGTTTCCCGAATCGGCGAAGCCAGTTGTTTTCTTTGTGATATTTACGGTATTGCCATGGTTGATTTTGGTTTATGCTGTTTGGTGGTATTATCGTTACTTCAGTAAGAAAGGACGAATCGCAGTGAGTGTGGTAGTCCTGTGTTTGGCTGCACTGATTTTGTGGAAAGCAAACTTGAAACCTGATCAATTAGAGGCGGGGCACAATGCCTCAGATACCAAGCGTTTGAATGTGATCATTATTGGATCAGATTCACTTCGTGGAGATAAGCTAGGTTATACGGGATATGTTCCGCGTCGGAAAGACGGCGCTGCCGCTGCAGGAGTCTCTCCAAATATCGATAATTTGGCGAAGCACTCGATTAATATGGCGAATTGTCTGACGCCGATAGCATCGACACTGGAGTCGGGCACGACTTTGATGAGTTCTCAGAATCCTCACACGCATGGACTTCGTCAGATGTATCCGAATGAGGAGACCGTAAAAGCGGCGAGAGCTAGCACCACGCCGATGGCGGAAATTCTTCGTAAAGAAGGATACGATACCGCAGCGATCGGTGATTGGTGCGCGGGATATTACGAGGTGATGCCCTTGGGATTTGAGCATATTTCGGTATCGAGTTTTGATAATTTTAAAATCTACATGAGTCAGGCCGTGGTGTTGGCGCATTTTGTGATCCCGCTGTATTTTGATCATTCGCTGGGATATAAAATCTTCCCCCAGTTGGGTTCGTTCGCACAGTTTGTAACGCCGCAAGTGGTAACGAAGCGGGTGACTCAGCGGCTGGATCAAGTTGCGAAAGTAGACAAGCCGTTTTTCTGGCATGTGTTTTATTCCTGTAATCATTTGCCGTATCGGAATCCCGAGCCGTATTCGAGTATGTTTACCGATCCACATTATAAGGGTCCGAATAAAAACGGGGTGGCATTTGATATCGATGAATTTATCGGTGGTACGGATTTAGAAAACAAGTGGAGAGCACTTCCAGATAAGGAAATTCAGCAAATTCGTGATTTGTATGATGGCTGCACCAGACAATTTGATGAGAATGTAGGTAAAATTATAGAATCGTTAGAAAAAAATCATCTCCTGGAAAATACCATCGTGATGATTACTTCAGATCACGGCGATAATTTATATGAGGATGACGTAACCTTGGGTCACGGCCTAACATTTAATGGTGGAATGCAGGCAAATCATATTCCATTGCTCATTCGTGTTCCCAAGTCTGATCAACGAAAAATATCTGAGCAAGTCAGGCTGATTGATATTTTGCCGACTCTTGCGGATATGCTTGAAGTGGAGAAACCGACGAATTGGGAGGGTCAGAGTTTTGCTAAATGGTTAGATGGTAGTGAGATACCAAAAAGCCGCGCGTATTATGGAGAGACAGGTTTTCCGTTCATTCAGTTTCGAGTGAAAGGTATTGAGCGTCCTAAGCTGCCTCCGATGGATCAGCTGACGGGAATTGATGATTCGTTCAATTATCAGTTTGTATTGAAGAAGGAGTATGAACAACCGCTTGTGAATGCTAAGCAACGTTGTTTGGTCACAGATAAATGGAAATTGATCTGCACGCCTACCATAGAAGGATTACGTCACTTTGGTTTGTTCCAGCGAGTAGGTGAGACTTTTAGCTCGGCAGATGTTGTGGCAGATTATCCACAAATTGTTGAACCCATGCGTAAAGCTTTGGAGCGTTGGATGGATGAGCGGGTGGAGACGTCGCTGTCAGACATTTTTCCTGATGAGGAGTGATGGCAATTTCTTTAGGATCGTTGAGGACGGTGGTGATAGTTTCCTCGGTTAGAGATGCGGTTAATTTCATGGGTGGGAGATGGAGTGAAGTTCTTTACAATCAAAATTACGCCGCAGGCTTTAGACTGCTGCGGTGATCCGTAGCTTTTTTGGGAAGATTATGGATCAAGGAGAAACGGGTTGTTCCCTGACGCTGCGGTGATCGACGCATGCCGTGAGAACTGGGAATGATCCCAGCAGTCCGAGAGCCTGTGGCGCTAGATCTTTCCGCCGTAGGCTTTGGACTGCTGCGGTGATCCGCTGCTTTTTTGGTGGATGGTGAGTAACGGAGAAACAGGTTATTACCCTCCGCTCCGGTGATCGGCGCTTCGTGAAAGCTGGGAATGAT
>CAWUUP010000058.1:0-3357 GCA_963925255.1 uncultured Luteolibacter sp. | reverse complement strand
TCAAGGTCAGAGTTTTTTGATTCGATCAGTTGCGGAATGGTTCGGCATCTGCTAATAGTGCCTTGCATGTTAACAAAGCAGATCATTAGAGCGGCATCGGGGTGGTTGGAATTGGGGATGCCGACGGATGCGCTCAATGAGATTCAGAGCCTGCCAAAAGATCTTATGGGGGATAAGCTGGTGTTGGAATTGAGACTGGCTGCGGAGATGGCCTTGCAAAATTGGAAAGATGCAGCGGAAACAGCGAAGCTGTTGTGTGTCGAAGCGGTGGATGAGCCGGATTTTTTTCTCAGTGCAGCGTTTTGTTTGCATGAGCTAGGTGAGACCGATGAAGCTCGTAAATGGCTGCAGCGTGGTCCGGATGTGCTTTCTGAGATGGCGGTGTTTCACTATAACATGGCCTGTTATCTATGGACACTTGGAGAAAAAGAACGCGCGCACAACCATCTCGCAAAAGCATTTGAGATGGATGACAGCTTTAAAGAGTCCGCGCTTCACGACAAAGATCTAGTCGGAATTGAATGGTGATATTCCGAACACAATTCGCGCTTTGACAGGTTATGAGTGTTTTGCGAAGTTATCGATATGCAGCCGATCCATTTTGAAGAATCTGTCGTTTCAATCATGAAGCGAGATCAGCGCTATGATGGACAAGCCTACTTTTTTCTCAAAGAAGCTTTGGACTTCACGCTTAAGAGATTTCTAGATGAATCCTCTGGTCGGAATCGGCATGTGAGCGGAAAAGAGTTGATCGAAGGATTTCGTGATTATGCGTTGGAGCAGTATGGTCCCATGGCCGCGACTTTGATGGAGGAATGGGGAATTAAACAATCTCGTGACGTGGGAAACATGGTGTTCCGTTTGATCGAGGAGCAGGTTTTTGGAAAACAAGATTCCGATAAGCCTGATGATTTTGAGGGTTTGTTTGATCTCGATCAGGCCTTGCGCGCCCCGTTTTTACCGAGTGGTGCGGTTGTGCATGTGGAGGTTTGATTTTCTGCAAAGACGCAAAGAATCTTGTGTATCGGGCTAAAGCGATCCGATAGATCTGCGTAGATTGCCTGGCTCACCATTCTATTTAAGGGAGAATGTCGGAATAGACTCCGGGATCGCTGCCAGGAATTTCGATAGCTCCGCAGTTTTTTTCATAAAACTCGCGAGGACCTACGCCGCCGATAATACCGTAGGCGTAACCCATATCGCGAAGCGATTCGAGGGCTTTGAATAAAAGTGCTTTTCCTAACCCAGTTCCGCGCGCGGAATCGATGACTCCAGTCGGGCCAAAAAACCCACGTTGAGTGGTCTCGTAGCAGGAAAAGCCGATGATTTCTTTATTTCGGGTTGCGATCCAACAAGAGACAGGTTGACGGGTGATAGCGACCTCCACCTCACTTGCCCATTTTTCTGAGAAATTCTGGAGAGCGAAATTGGCGACTGTGTGCTTTTCGAACGCACGTGCGCGCCGAAGCGTGATGCCTTGGCTTTCTATTTTCTCATATAGCGCAGCACTATCAGGTAAGTCATAAAGGCGCACGAGCATGTCTATCATGACTGCTATCAAAGAGGGAAATTGGAGTGAGGTGAAGCGCGGATTTTCTCAATTTTCTTGCTGGAAATAGGGTATTTAGTCTGTATTTTTTACATGTGCATAAGTTTTTTCTGATTTTTTCCCTCATCGCGTTATTTTCAAGGCCTGCTCAGGCGCAGAAATGGTTTGAAACCATGGATGTCGGTCCAGCATGGATGAGTACCTTCAACGATCACTTCAACGGCAAAGAACGCATTGGTGCGATCAAAGGTCTATCCGTTGATCTAGGCGATAGCTGGCGTGCGCTTTATGATACAGAAACCCTCCGTTTAGCTAGTATATATAAGGGTGGCATCAAATGGGGAGGCACCCCATGGACCGGTGGCCACGGCACATATATCACCATGCAGAATCAGGATGGACTTTTAGCCACAGCGACTGGATCGGGCTGGGCGGATTCTCAAGGTTCTTTTGAAGATAAGCGTCCAATCAAGGGCCATGGCGATATGCTACACGGGGCGTTCAAAGGACATTACCTCTATGGTCGTGAGGTGGTGCTTGAATATGAAGTTAACGGAACACCTATATTGGAAAATCTTACAGCGGTTGATTCTACCGTGACGCGTTCATTTAGTTTCGGTGCTCGTCAGGCTGCGCTGACCATGGTTGTTGCTGATACGGATTCAAAATTCACGGTGGCGGGGGACTCAGCATCTGCGCAATCTGATGGTGGACTGAAAATTGTCGCAACGGGCGGAGTTAAGCTAGTTGCAGATACAAATAATGGAGGTTGCTTATTGGCAGTGATTCCAGCTGGAACCGATCAACTTTTGGCTCAGATCGCTTTCGGAAAAGATGGAAAAATTTCTCCTGCGGCTCAGCCAGATTTCAAAAAGCTAACATCGGGTAGTCCGGGGATATGGAAGGAGATTCTGACCACTCAGGGTAAGATTTCCGAAGTTAAAGATAAGCCTTACATGACGGATGTCGTGACGATGCCTAGCAAAAATCCATGGGGATCAAATCTACGTTTTGGAGGATTTGATTTCATCGATGAAGATTCTGCAGCGCTTTCCACTTGGAATGGTGATGTTTGGATCGTTAAAGGGCTCAATGGTGATTGGAACGAATTCAAATGGCAGCGGATCGCTTCGGGATTATTCGAGACACTCGGAGTCAAAGTCGTGAACGGTGAAATCTACGTCAATGGTCGTGACCAAATCACAAGACTCATCGATCTCAATGGCGACGGTGAAACGGATCAATTCAAGGTATTCAACCGGGATGTTTATGTTTCTCAAAACTTCCACGAGTTCGCCTTTGATTTGCAAACTGATAGAGAAGGCAATTTTTACTTCTCTAAATCTGCACCTGTTCGTCCTGGTGGTCGCGGGTTTGATGAGATTCTGCCGCATCACGGCATCATCGCAAAGATCTCTCCGGATGGAAAAAAGTTCGAAGTGATCGCAACCGGAATACGTGCGCCGGGTGGTTTAGGGATTGGTCCAGATGGACAGGTCACAATCGGTGAGAACGAAGGCACTTGGCAGCCATGCTGCAAGATTAGTTCTTTTAACGTGAAAAATACCCCTGTGTTTTTGGGGACAGAGCCATCACGCCATGCTTTGACTGAAGCTCCCTATAGAGAGCCATTTGTTTATCTCCCAATGGACGTTGATAACTCTAGCGGCTCGCAAGTGTGGGTGCCAGACTTTGGGAAAATAGGTCTGAAGACAGGAGACTTGATTCATCTTTCCTATGGTAAATCGAGCATCTACCGGGTGCTTCCTGTGGTGCAGAATGGCAAGGCACAGGGTGGTGTTGTGAAA
>CAWUUP010000057.1:0-6852 GCA_963925255.1 uncultured Luteolibacter sp. | reverse complement strand
CCACGCCCGGATCGAAAACGTGCTCAATGAGGACTACGAACTCTATCTCAATCAGGCCGGCGCTTTCCGGGATCTCAAAGAGGGTGCCGGATACGGCATCTACTGCGGAGTGACGATCGAGTGGTGAAAAGATGCTAAGTCACCGTCGTTCTAGTGACGTGGCATTTGCAATTTCGGAACTGTCGTCCAAGGAGCTGGATTGGAATTTTTCACCGGAATCATGGCGACTTTTTGATACGTTGATCTGTTGTAGGGAGCCCTCGCCAGCGAGGGTGCCCTACCTATTTAGCTTCTCTGGCCGCGCTACGGTCTTGCAGAAATGTGGGTGAGGGCAGATAATGTCGGCAGATGATTTCGATTACGGAAAACGCAGGGGGAGTGAATTTGGTGGAGGAGGTGCGTGATGTGTTTTCGAGGACGGGCCTTCTTTCACAGTCAAAGGATTTCGAATATCGAGCTGAGCAAGAGGAACTGGCTGGAGCGGTGGCGGAGAGTTTTCTTTCGGCCCAACCATTGGTTGCGGAGGCGGGGACGGGAGTTGGAAAATCTCTGGCGTATTTGATCCCTGCGGCGAAGTTCGCGTTGGCGACGGGGCGTAAGGGTGTGGTTTCCACGCACACGATCAATTTGCAGGAGCAGTTGGTCAGGAAAGATATTCCGCTGGTGCGTAAAATTTTGGGTGAGGATTTACCGGCGGTTTTATTAAAGGGTCGGGGAAATTATTTGTGTCCTGCGAGATTGCGTCGGGCTTGGGAGCAATCGGGTGATTTATTTACATCCACAGAGAGTGAAGAGCTGGCGAGAATCCGTGATTGGGCGGATCAGACGCGGGATGGAACTTTAAGCGGGATTCCGTTTCAACCATCGATGAAGGTTTGGATGCAGGTTTGCAGCGAGGCACATTCGTGCACGCAGCGATATTGCGGGCCTAAAGGAAATTGTTTTTTCCAAGAGGCGAGGAAAGCCGCAGCTGATGCAAAACTGGTGGTGGTGAATCATACCTTGTTTTTCGCTTTATTAGAAACCAACGAGATGTCGGATGAAAATGAACCCGATAAAATGGGTGGATTTCTTTTCCCGAATGATTTTGCGGTGATGGATGAGGCGCACACGGTCGAGCAAGTGGCGGCGGTGCAGCTTGGTTTACGACTTACTCAGGCAGGTTTGCGGTTTGATTTGCAGCGGCTTTACAACCCGAAGACACGCAAAGGTTTGTTGAAAACGTATCGCAAAGCGGCGCCGATGCTTGCGGTGGAGCGTAGCTTGGTGGCGGTCGATCAGTTTTTTAAAGATATCGGAAACGTAGCGAAGTTCGGTGAGTGGTCGAAAGAGTTTCGGGTGAGGCGTCCGGAGTTAGTGGGGAATTGTTTAGCATCTCCGTTGCGGGATTTATGGGAAGAGCTTTCTGAGTTAGCGGAAGATACAGGCAACGAAACCTCGAAGAACGAGTTGATGGATTTGGCGCGTAAGTTTCGTGATACTCAAGCGACAGTCGGAGAGTTTCTCGATCAACGCGATGAGGGCAGTGTGTATTGGGTAGAGAAAAGTGGTCGTGAGGAAACGCAGTTCAGCTGTCACGCAGCCCCAGTGAACGTAGCGGATCGGTTGCGGCCTCTGTTGTTTACTGGAAAGAAATGCATGGTGATGACCAGCGCGACTCTCGGAGTTGGCGATCCGGAGTTAGGATATTTTCGGAAACGGGTCGGAGCAGAAACCGCGCGGGCGTTGAGCATTGGTAGTCCGTTTGATTACCAGAAGCAGATGAAGGTGAAAATTTACAAATCCATCCCTGATCCTAATACGCCGAAATATGATGAGATGTTAGCGAAGGGGATCATGGATGCGGTCAATGAGAGCGATGGGCGGGCGTTCGTGTTGTTTACGAGTTATCGGACCATGCAAGACGCGGCGAAGCGTTGTGAGAGCTATTTTAAAAAGAAGGGTTGGAGATTGTTCAAACAAGGCGACGGCATGCCACGGCATAAGATGCTGGAGGAATTTCGTGAGGATGTGAGCAGCGTGTTATTTGGAACGGATAGTTTTTGGACAGGGGTGGATGTTCCGGGCGAGGCTTTGTCGAACGTGAGCGTGACGCGTTTGCCCTTCGCTGTTCCGGATCATCCGTTGACAGCATCGCGCTTGGAAGCGATCCAAGAAGCCGGTGGAAATCCGTTCATGGATTACTCGTTGCCCGAGGCGGTTTTGAAATTAAGACAGGGAGTCGGTCGATTGATTCGGAATAAAAAAGACCACGGGCTAGTATGTATTTTGGACAATCGGATTGTGACCAAACGTTATGGTAGCGTGTTCATGAAAGCCCTGCCCGATGCCCCGGTGGAAATTGTTACCTGAAGTAAAAAACGATGAGATTGATTTGGTTAATGATCGGCATCGCTGCGCTGTTCCTGATTAGCTGGGGATTGTTTGGTGAGAGTCTGGAGGCTGCTTGGAATGTGGGTAATTTAACTGAGCAATTCGAACAAGCGAGGACTTGGGCTTGGTTGTTAGGGATTCTGCTTTTGTTGGCAGATCTGTTGTTGCCCATTCCTGGAACGATCGTGATGTCGGCTTTGGGGGCAGTTTATGGATTTTGGATCGGTGGTCTCATTGCAACGGTTGGATCGATGTTGTCTGGAATTCTTGGCTATGGGGTGGGTTGGTTTTTTGATGAAAAATTCGCCAAGCGTTGGTTAGGCGAAAAAGATTTCGAGAAAGGAAAAACGCTTTTTGATAAGAGTGGCGCGTGGGTGGTGGCGGTGAGCCGTGCGCTACCTATCCTGCCCGAAGTGCTCGCTTGTATGGCTGGCTTATTAAGGATGCCGTTTGGAAAATTTGTGATCGCACTTGCCTGCGGTTCTATCCCGATGGGTTTTCTATTCGCATGGATAGGAGATATTGGACGAGATCAACCCGCTTGGGGTTTTGCGTTTTCTATCGGTGTGCCGGCGGTGTTGTGGGGGCTGGCGGCGTTGATGAGGAGGCGATGAAAATCCAAAAAGGTGGAGCCCTCTCGCCGAGAGCGCCGCGCGAAGCGGGGAGTCATGGGATGAATCAAATGAAATATCTTTGTCACCTCGCTAAGCGCGGCTGCCTCGGCGATGCAGCCTTACCCATACGCGGCTGCCTCGGCTCTTCGACAGGCTCAGACTCTACGACGATGCAGCCCTACCATTCTCTCCGTTAGAGAATCGGTATTAGATTTTCTAGGATCAGGACAGGCCTTGCTTCGGTGTCGCTTTTTTCGAGATCGATTACGAGATTGATGGACCAGTCGTTTAGTTCTTCGGGATCGACGAGGATTTGTTCGCAGGTCCAGCGGCGTGGGGATTCTTCGGTGATTCGGGTGTGCTTGGTGGCGCGGGCTTCGGGGTCGAGACGGATGCGAGTGTGCTCGGTAAAGTAGTTATCTAACAGATTCTCAATGCGTGCTGCGGTCCATGGTGAGCTATCAGGATCATTCGGTTCGATCTGTGAGAGGATGGCGGCGGTGTTTCCTTCGGCGAAGGCTTTGACTAGGTTGAAGACAGCATTTCTTAAGGCGCGGGTGAAAGCGGTGCGGTTGCGAGTGAAGGCGATGGCTTTGGGCTCTGTTGGGGCACGATCCTCTATCCGAACGTATTCGGGGTTACGTAGTTTTTCCCATTCATCCAGCAGGCTGGAATCGACGTTGCGGACGATATCTTCAAAATACTCTTCGGCCTCGATGAGTTCCGGGGTTTTGAGAAGTGGTGGTATGGTTTGCGAAAGCACTTTGTAAACTTCCGAAACGTGCCGCAGTAGCACCGCCTCGCTGCGCTCGAGGCCGTAGGTTTTGATGTAGTCTTCGAACGACTGCCAATGTTCGAACATTTCGCGGGCGATCGCTTTAGGGCGGACGGCGGTTTCTTTCATCCACGGCCGCTGCGCGACAAAACTATTATAAGTATCGTAGATGAAATCTTTTCCCGGCTTCGGCCACTCGACTTGTTCGAGTTGATCCATACGATCATCATACTCAACGCCTTCGTTTTTCAGGCGAGCGATCAATTCGTTTTTCATGAGATCGACCTGTTTGCGTAAGATGACATCGGGGTTTTCAAGGATGGCTTCGACTAAAGAGATCACGTTAAGTGAGTAGTCGGGCGCATTGAGGTCGAGTTGAGGGATAGCATCGAGCAGATAGATGCCGAGAGCTTGGTTCATGGAGAAGTCGTTCTGCAGTTCGATATTGAGGTGGACTTTCACTGGGCTTTTGCGTTCGGCAGGAGGAATGATTTTCAGGATGTTGCCCTCGACGAGTCCACGGAAAAGCTGAAAAGCGCGACGACGCATGGCGCTTTTTTTGGTTGAGGTTTCGTGGCTTTCTGCGATGAGTTTTTGCAGTGCGGCACAACCATCTTCGTGCTCGCGCGAGAGGACGTTGAGGAGCATTGAATGCTGGACTTGAAGACTGGAGACGAGCTTTTCCGGTGCCCCATCGATGAGGCGGCGAAAGCTATTTTCGTCCCAGTTGACAAAGCCTTTTTCAGGTGGCTTGCGTTTTACGAAACTTTTCTTTTTTGAGGTCGTAGCTTTTTTCTCAAGGCGGATGTTTTCGATAACATGTTCAGGTGCCTGCGCGACGACTGTGCCGCTGGTATCGAATCCGCGGCGCCCGGCGCGTCCGGCGATCTGTTTGAAATCGCGAACCGCTAGAGTTTTGGTGGTGTTGCCATCGTATTTGAAAAGACGCGTGAAAACCACTGTGCGAATTGGCACGTTGACGCCGACGCCTAGGGTGTCGGTTCCACAGATGACTTTAAGTAGGCCTCTTTGTGTGAGTCTCTCGACGAGGATGCGGTATTTAGGAAGCAGTCCGGCGTGGTGGATGCCGATGCCATGTCGAAGTAGTTTTGACACTTCTTTGCCGTAGGGGCTGCGGAAATTCGCGTCGTGTAGGATCTCTGCGATACTTTGTTTTTCCTCCTTTGTGCAGTAATTTGCACTCAACAGATTCTGAGCTGTTTCGGCGCAAGCGAGTTGACTGAAATGCACGAGATACACTGGTGATTTTCCTGCCTCGACTAGTTCGGTGATTTTTTCCTGAAGGGGTGTCTCGCTGTATTCGAAGTCGAGAGGGACCGGACGTTGTTCGGATTTGACCAAGACGGTGGGCGTGCCGGTGAGTTGGGTGAGAGAGCTTTCGAAAAAGGCCGTATCGCCGAGTGTGGCGGACATGAGTAGAAATCGCGCTTGCGGGAGAGTGAGCAGGGGAACCTGCCAAGCGAATCCGCGCGAGGAGTCGGAGTAATAATGGAACTCGTCCATAATCACGTCGTCTACATTTGCGCGGTCGCCTTCGCGGAGGGCGATGTTGGCGAGAATTTCTGCGGTGCAGCAGATGACTGGCGCGCTGGGGTTGACTGTGGCGTCGCCGGTGATCATGCCGACTTTTTCCGGCCCGAAGATGTGGCATAGCGAGAGAAATTTTTCGTTAGCTAGCGCCTTAATCGGGACCGTATAATAGGAACGGCGGTTCTGGCAGATCGCTTTGAATTGCATCGCTAGAGCGACCATCGATTTCCCTGAGCCGGTGGGGGTGTTGAGAATGACGTTGTTGCCTGCGTAAAGTTCGAGGATCGCCTGTTCTTGGTGATCGTAGGGCTCGATATTGGATTCGATCAGGTAGTCGAGGAACGCGCTGAGGATCTCGTCGTTGGAAGAGGGATCAGCGAGTTTTGTGGGGTCGAGTAGAGGCATGTGCTGCTAAGGTAATGAGTGAAGGAGTGATTTCTTCTTTCACCTTCATGGGGTTGTCGCAGGCCTTGGCGTATGAGGACGGAGTTTAAGGCTTTTGAGATTGGTTAGAACGACGAGTTGAGGGCTGGAGTAGTAAAGAAAATAGCAGCGAGGAAGAGAGTAAATTTGCGCATAGGAACAAGATTCATACGACTGATTTATCCATGCGGTTACGGCTTATTCAGGCGAGGCTAAAAGCCCTCCTAAGACTTTGAGACTGCGATAGAATCCGTAGCTGAGAGACGGGCTTGTGCGTCTGCAGCGAGGATTTGATCCAGTGTCGGTTTGAGAACGGTTTTGTGGGACTGCATCACTGCGGCGACGGTTTCCCAGATGGCGGGGAAACGGATTTTTCCTGATCGGAAGGCGTCGACTGCGACTTCATTTGCGGCGTTGAATACGGCGGGCAGGGTGCCGCCTGCTAGGCCGGCTTGGCGGGCGAGGTTGAGGGCTGGGAAATCTTCGGTGCGCGGTGCGCTGAACTCGAGTTTGGAAAGTTCAGCGAAATCGAGAGGTTTGAGCGAGCCTGCGAGTCGGTTCGGGTAGGTGAGGGCGTATTGAATGGGGAAGCCCATGTCGGTCCGAGAAAGCTGGGCGAGCACGGAGCCATCGGTGAACTCGACCATCGAATGGATGATGGACTGCGGATGAATGATCGCTTCGATGCGATCCATCTCGATTCCAAACAACCAACGGGCTTCGATCATTTCGAGGCCTTTGTTGAAAAGCGTGGCGGAGTCGATGGTGATTTTTGGTCCCATGTTCCAGGTGGGATGGTTGAGCGCCATTTCTGGAGTGACGTCCCAGAGTTCGCTTGCGGGAGTGTCGCGGAAAGGGCCGCCGGATGCGGTGAGGATGAGACGTGAAATTTCAGAATCTGGTCCGCGGTGGCCTTCGAGGCATTGGAAGATCGCGTTGTGTTCGGAATCGACCGGAAGGATGCGAACGCTTTTAGCTGCGGCGCGTTCGGTGATGATTTCACCGGCCATGACAAGGATTTCCTTAGAGGCGATCGCGAGGTCTTTTCCGGCCTCGATGGCGGCTAGAGCGGGGTGGAGTCCGGCAGTGCCGACGATGGAAATGAGAACGATATCG
>CAWUUP010000056.1:0-8052 GCA_963925255.1 uncultured Luteolibacter sp. | reverse complement strand
ATCGGATTTCAAAAGCGCACTTTTGCCGATATTTGCCGCTCTGGGTGGTATCGCGATACCTGCATTGATCCACTTCGGTTTCAATATGGGGCTGGAAACTGCGAAAGGTTTCGGTATCCCTATGGCTACTGATATTGCCTTCGCGCTTTGCGTTCTTGCTTTGGTAGGTAGTAAAGCGCCAACTTCATTGAAGGTTTTTCTGACTGCTGTGGCGGTGATCGATGACTTATGCGCGATCATTGTGATTGCTCTATTTTATTCTGCGAAGTTTTCACTGCTATACTTTGGCTTATCCATTGCGGTTTTAGTAGTGTTGGCGGTCCTGAACCGGATGAGAGTCATGAAGCTTCCTGTTTACTTGCTAGGTGGCGTTTTTATGTGGTTCTTTATGTTGCAGTCGGGAATTCACGCGACGATAGCAGGTGTTCTCGTTGCGTTTACGATTCCATTCACTCCGATCAGAGATGATGAGAAATCACCTTCATACATCCTTGAGCATCATCTGCATAAGCCCGTTGCTTTTTTCATTATGCCGGTCTTTGCCCTGTGTAATACGGGAATTGTTATAGGCGCGGATTGGGCGTTAACCCTAACGTCTTCAAATAGCATGGGGATTATGATAGGGTTACTGGTGGGTAAATTTATAGGTGTAATTTTATCTAGCTATCTTGTTGTGAAGATCGGTTTATGTCGATTACCAGATGGAATGTCATTGCGGCATGTATCTGGCGCAGGTTTGCTAGCAGGCATTGGTTTCACGATGTCTATATTCATCACCAATTTGGCCTACGCCTCCAATCCTGCGCTTGTGAATAGTTCGATCATGGCGATTCTTATCACATCAGTTGTTTCCGGTATACTTGGTTATCTGTGGCTTTCTTTATGTGGAAAACCCAAAACCGCCTGAGCTGGTTTGTTTGGATGGATTTTGATCAAGGGTCTTGATCATTTTACGATGACCTAGTTAGTTGAGCGCATGGTTTCAGATGAATCGAATATGCCTGAGAAATTGAAATACGCAATTTTGGGCGAAGATACCTCCACTACAGTCGAGAAATTGGAGAAGTATACGGGTCATGTAGACTGGAAATATTTAGCTCCACACTATTTAGCTGGCGTCTTGTATTATGTAGATCCGGCATTGAAGTTAGCAGAAGTCGGATGTGTGTTTTCTGAAAATCAAAAGGAACAAGTTGAGGCTTGGCTGAAATCTGGGGACATTGTGAAAATTGGAGATCTCCATGCTGAACAATGGGGGAAAGTTGGAATCGAATTTGAGGCTTTGGTGGTTTCACCATTTGTTCTTTGTCGGCCAGTCTAGCAAGGTTGCTAAAATAAAAGTCCGCTAGAGAAATTTCTCTAACGGAATGGAATCGGGTAGATCAGAGATTTTGATGCTAAGGTTACTCTGGAATGTAGAGCTCGGATCCTTGAGCTAGAATCGTGCTTGGATCTAGACGTAGACCGTTGATTTGATCTAAGCGATTGGTGGAAGTGTTGTGACTTTTCGCAAAATCGTTGTAGCTGATTTCTTTTGTGATTTTAACGGGTTTTTCGGACGCGCGTGGCTGACTAGCTGTGTTTGATTGATTGGATACCGGAATATGAGATTGGGCTGACTGGTTATCGCCTGGTTCGCGAGCAGGCGTCGGTGTAAGGTTCGTAGTCTCTGGCTTTGTAGGGATTTGAACGATCTTTCCAATACCGAGAGTTTTAGGTTCGATGCTAGGATTTTCCTTAATGAGAGCGTTAACCGTTACATTATATTTTTTCGCAATGCTGTAGAAAGTTTCGTTTGCAGCAACGGTATGCTTGGTGTTGTTAGAAACTGGAGCTTCGGTTTTAGTGGATACTAAAGTCTCAGGAGTTGATGCTTGCCCTGTTGTGGTAGAGGGCATTGGGACTTTTAACTTCTGACCGGGCCGGATGATATCATTGCTTTTTAAATCATTGAGCTCGTTGAGAATTACGGATCTAGTACCGTGTTTGCGTGCGATAGCTGCTATATTGTCGCCAGCTACTACGATGTAAGTCGCTGTATTATTAATTGATATAGGTTTCGGACTGATTTCGGCTGTGGTAACTTGAAGATCGGTTGCGGTAGCTACAGGAGTCTCAGCGGCGACAGCCGGTTCACTAACTGATGGAGGGGTGTAGGTAAGTTGGGCTACTTTCAACTCAAGTTGCTGAATCTGCATTTCTTGCTCGGCAACTAGGGTGCGAAGTCGCTCGACTTCACCAGCAGAAAGATGAGGTGCGCTGGCGACTAAAATAGCCAAAAGCGAAGCAAAGCGTGTGTTCATCTTCATAAAACGTGATTTTGCAGGATTTGCCCCAGCTGACAATTAAAATTTAACTAAAGTTAACTATATGTCAGTCACTCTCTCATGCGTCGTCCGTGCCAGCGTTTAAGCATTTTTCGAGGCTCGCCCTTGCTGTTTCGAAATCTCCTTCGGTGAGATTTTTCTGAAGTTGAATGGGCTTATCGAAGATGATCGTAACTTTACTGAAAGGCTTCGGGATGACGAAGCGATCCCATGAGGAAAGCCGCCATGCGGAGCTGTAACGAATATGAATGGGTATGATATCCACGCCGGTGGCTTGAGCGATTTTCAATAATCCTGGCTGAACTTGATAGCGAGGACCTTTGGGTCCGTCTGGGGTAACGCAAACATCTTTGCCCTCCTGTAGCGCCTTTTTCATTCCGATTAATGCAGATACAGCGCGGCGAGATGAGGATCCTCGGATCGATCCAATCCCAAAAAACTCCATCGCGGTCGCCAGGGTGCTGCCATCTTTGCTTGCGCTGGTGAGGACGACCGTTGACCTGTTCTTTCCGCCAGTGAGTTTCCAAATGGGCGGCATCGTGAAGATACGATTGTGCCAGAGGGCGAAGATGACCGGCTTGGAATTAATCACTGGTTGGACGATGCCTGACTCTCCGTTGACATTGTAGCGGAGCGTTAGACTCCAGAGTTTCATTGCATAAGCAGCCACGTGACCTGCCGCAATGGAGACGCGGGAGGTTTTAATGGTATTGCTTCTAGGCGGCATTAGTTGGGAGATCGGCGATTTTATAAGTTAATGATCTTACAAAAATCCACGTAGGCTTGATTCCATGAATCAGTCTCTTGAGGGGTGTAGATTTTGAAATTGAATGATTCCCGAATGAGATCACGACCTTCGCTGAAAGTTTTGATTTCTTTGGTGGCAAGCATCTGGGTGATGATGTTGCCGCAGGATGTAGCTTCGATGGGTCCGGCTTGGACTTCGATTCCGAGGGCGTTTGCGGTTGCTTGGCAAAGAGCTTCGTTTTGGATTCCTCCTCCACCGGCATTCAAGCGGGCGTAATTGCGTCCAGTGAGCTTGATGATCCGTTCATAGACGACGCGATATTTGAGAGCTAATGAATCGGTTGTGACTCTGAGGATTTGGCCAATCGTTTCAGGGATCGGTTGACCGGTTTTTTTGCAGTATTCGCAAATGCGAGCGGGCATATCACCGGGAGCGGAGAATGTAGCATCATCTGGATCGATGAACGCGAAGAAAGGTTCAGCATTAGAGGAAAGTTTGGCAAGCTCAGCGAAGGAGTGCTTCTCTCCTTTTTTATCCCAGTGGCGCTTGCATTCTTGGATGATCCAGAGACCGCAAATATTTTTCAGGAAACGAACTGTGTTATCGATTCCGAGTTCGTTGGAGAAACCGTATGAGAGTGCTTCTTCACTACGGATTGGGGATTTTTTTTCAACGCCCATGATCGACCACGTTCCAGAGGATAGCCATAGTGGTTCAGCTTCGGTTAGTGGAATGCCGGCGACGGCGGAGGCGGTATCGTGGCAAGGAGCGACCACAAAAGGAATGTCGCAGCGGCCGATGGTATCTTTAAGTTCTGAGCGGAGTTGTCCGAGTATCGTTCCCGGAGGAACAATTTTCCCGAAGATAGATCTAGGGAGCCCGATCGCTTCGATGACTTCTTCAGACCAATCACCGGTCTCTGCATTGAGAAGTTGAGAGGTTGAGGCGTTTGTTTTTTCTACACTTTGCACTCCGGTGAGCCAGTAAGCGAGGATGTCGGGTATGAAAAGGATGCTGCGTGCTTGTGAGAGCACTGCGCTATTTTTTAAGCGGAGAGAGAGGAGGTGAAGAGTGCTGTTGTAGAAGTTAGTTTTGATTCCAGTGAAGCTGAAGATTTCTTCCTCAGGCATCAAATCGTGCATTTTATCTTCGACGCCTTCGAAGCGTGGATCGCGGTACTGATGCGGAGTGCCGATGATTTCACCTTGTTCGTCGAACAACCCAAAATCGCAACCCCAAGTATCAATTCCAATGGAAACAATATCTTCTCCGAACTGGTCTACTGCTTTTTTAAGTCCGGTTAGAATTTCGTGATATAATCCGAAGATGTTCCAGTAGAGACCAGATGGAATTTCGATGGCGGGATTTTCGAAACGATGGATTTCCTCTAATTGAATTTTTCCATCGACGAGGAAACTCGATATGACTCGGCCGCTGCTGGCTCCGAGATCTATGGCGATGCGAACGTTTTTATTATTTTCTGAACTCAACACGGTAAGATTATTCTAAGGGATCTGATGATGGTGGATAAAAATGAATCAGGCAGATTCGACGTCGGAGGAACTTGAGATGGGCTTCCGCAAGGGTGTGAGGATTCCTTGGTCGAGGCGGTAAATCCATGAATGAATAGACAGCTCTTGTCCACGTTCCCATGCATCTTCTACGATGGTGGTACGAGCAACGTGGCGGGCTTGTGAGAGCACGTTGAGTTCGCATAGACGGTCGAGGCGTTGACTTTCTTTTAATGAATCGAGCTCATCTTTGTGGACGCGAGTGAGGGATCGGATCGGAGCTAACCAGTTATCAATGATTCCATGGCGAAAATTTTCGAGAGCTGCTTGAACTCCACCGCAACCGTAGTGCCCGCAAACGATAACGTTGCTAACTTTCAATACATCAACGGCGTATTGAAGAACGGCAAGGACATTGAAATCTGTTTCTTGGACGACATTGGCGACGTTGCGATGAACGAAGACTTCGCCGGGAGGAAGTCCGGTGATTTGGTTGGCTGGAACGCGAGAATCTGAACAACCGATCCAGAAGTATTTCGGGCTTTGTTGCTGAGCTAGGCGCGTGAAGAACTCAGGATCACTGATGCGCATTTTCTCAGCCCAGGCGGCGTTATTCTTGATGAGTTGATCGACGGTTTCCATAACTTCGTGATCATGCTTAGGTATGGCTGAGTGAGACTCCAGAAAAATTATGCCGTCTGTGATTTCTCTTTGGTGTCGAATTCTCTTTTCGCTGCATTGCGGCACTCGGCTACGAAGTGGTTGCAGGCCTCGCGGCAGAGAAGGGGAATGGCGAGGTTTTCTGTGGCGTTGCCAGGGATGCCATTGAAGCGGGAGGCTTCGCTGTCATCGAGGGGTGTTTGTTCATCGAGTTTCCAAAGGATTTTTTTGGCGCAGTTATGAGCGGGGCCACATACTTTCTGGATGAGTTTTTGTGCTCCATCATCACTGATTGTGCCCGCGTAACGATACATACCTGTTTGTCTGGCGAGTTTATCGCGTAGGTTTTCAATCGGTAAAATGCCTTCTTGATGCTTGATGTAAAGTGCCGTGCAGGCAGGGTAGAACTGATCGAGTGCGCGCAATAAATCCTGCTCGTTATCCAGAGTCATAACCCAACCGCGGCGCAGATTGATTTTTCCTTTGGTAAAACGGTATTCGCCGTCTTCTGCGTAGGTGGAAAGATCTCGAGACATTTCTGGACCATGATGATGATCGAGTCCTCCGAAGGCGGGTTGAGTGGCTAGATCTTCGTCTTCGATGTGATTGAGGGCGTATTCGAACTCGCAATAATCCCGATGAATCTGGATTTGACCGATCTGGTTCACTCCTTCTCGGATCAGTTTTTTTAAGTGGTCCGCTAAACTCGGATCTGGGTTTGGGTTTGGCGATTGGGGCTTATGTTTCGCATCGAAATCCATGATTTGATCGAGGATGACATCTGCGATGAGTGGTTCAGTCCCGATGGCGGAGGAGTAATAAAGAGTTTTCTCTCTGAGTTGGTGGGGGTTTTGGCGGAAGATCTCACGCTGGCTTGCCGCTGGGCCGACCTCTGGTTCGATCCCGAGCATGACGGGAATATCCTGATAAGAATGAAGTCCATCTGAGATGAAAAACGGCACGACCACCACGTTCTTGGTGTCGGACATTTTATCCCATTCGGCAATGAACGGGGCCTCTTCCATGTATGCATCTGTCACGAGTTGATAGCCAGCCCCAGAATTTGTGATGAGATCGGCCTGATCTTTGATGGCCTTTGTGGAATTTTGGTTCAGCCCCGTTCCGTGTCCAGTGATAATCAGGGTGGTGTCCTTGGGATCTGCATTGGGCGCGACTTCACGGGCACGGCGAAGGATGAGATCGGTCATGGAGCGGTGGACTCCGACCGGCAGGCAGTAATGGAGCGTTTTTCCATTACGTATCGTGGAATCACCGCTAAGTTCCAACTCGCGGGGAATGACTTCCTGCGTAAAATAGCCCTCACTGATGAAATCCGGCACAATATAGACCTCGGGGGCATCGATCATCAGTAAAGCCTCTCGCATTGAGGGTTCTTCCTTCCAAAAACACACATGAACCTCGCTAAACAGGTTTCTGCTACGGATTTCCCGAGCATGATCGAAGTATGGGGTTGATGAATCTGGGTTTTCCGTCGAGCCGTGGCCGACAATGAGAAGGGCGGAGTTTGGTTTCGGAATGAAAGACATGTGGAGAAAATGGCGGGCGCTGGCAGGAATGCAAGTGGGTGTTTTTGATTAATCTTTAGTCTTGCAAACGGAGCGTGGTCTTCTAGGTTCGCCCTCCGTTTTTCTTTTGTCTGGCGAGCGGTTGGAGCCCCGGTGCCCGTCAGACGCATCTTTTCCGGGGCAATTGTCGGAAGGAAAACGTAAACAAACTAACCAAACCATTAACCAAATATGAGTACTGCACTTGCAGAACCAACCAATCAGGAACTGAGCGATTTGATCGACTCGAAATTCAAGGAATTTCGTGAAGGTTCCATCGTCAAAGGCACCATTCTTGAAATCCGCCCGCAGATCGTCCTCGTAGACATCGGCTACAAATCTGAAGGTGCAATCCCGTCCAACGAGTTCGAGGATGATGAAATCGAAATCGGCGACGAAATCGAAGTGCTCCTCGAGCGTCTCGAAAACGACGAAGGCATGGTCGTTCTCTCCAAAGAGAAAGCCGCCTACAAACAAAACTGGGACAAGATCGTCAAAGTCTATCAAGACGGCGGCCTCGTTCGCGGAAAAGTCAAAGCAGTTGTCAAAGGCGGTCTTACCGTCAATGTTGGCGTCGAAGCTTTCCTTCCTGGTTCACAAGTGGACATCATTCCACCAAAAGATCTCTCCGAATACGTGGGCAATGTCTACGAATTCAAAATCGTTAAAGTTAACGACGAGCGTAAGAACATCGTTCTTTCCCGCCGCGAAGTGATCGAGGCAGAGCGTTCCGAGCAACGTCAGGCATTCCTTCAAACCGTCAAGATCGGCGACAAAGTCGTCGGCGCGATTAAGAACATCACCGACTTCGGTGCATTCGTCGACCTCGCAGGTATGGACGGACTCCTTCATATCACCGATATGTCATGGGGCCGTATCAACCATCCTTCCGAACTGCTTCACATCGGTCAGTCCGTGGATGTTGTCATCCTCGACGTGGATCGTGAGAAAGAGCGTGTTTCGCTCGGCCTCAAGCAAATGTCAGACAATCCATGGGAGGACATCGAGCGCAAATACCCAATCGGTCAGCAAGTCAAAGGACAAGTTACCAAACTTCTCCCATACGGCGCGTTCATCGAAATCGAGCGTGGTGTTGAAGGCCTCGTGCACGTTTCCGAGCTTAGCTGGGTTAAGCGCATCACCCGTCCATCCGACGTTCTCGAAATCGGTCAGGAAATCACCGCAGTGGTTCTTGGTATCAGTATCGAGGAACAAAAAATCTCGCTCGGCGTTCGCCAGCT
>CAWUUP010000055.1:0-3261 GCA_963925255.1 uncultured Luteolibacter sp. | reverse complement strand
ATTTCATCCGTTTTATCCACAGCATTTGCGAACGCACCCGTGTGAAGTTCAATCATATCCGCCTCCATACGTGCAGCTTCGCGAACATGCTCTTCCAGAGGATCGATAAATAAACTGACCTTAATCCCAGCATCTTTAAGTCGTTTGACCGCTTCTCTCGCCGTTCCGAAAAGCGCGACCACATCTAGCCCACCCTCAGTTGTTACTTCCTCACGAGTTTCAGGAACCAAGCAGGCAAAATCCGGTCTCAAGCGAAATGCCAAATCCAACATTTCCTCAGTGATCCCGAGTTCAAGATTCAAGGGAATGTCCACCTCTTCGCGCACGCGGAACACATCCGCATCTTGCATATGCCTTCGGTCTCCTCGCACATGCACCGTGATCGAATCCGCACCACCTGCCTTCGCTTCTTGCGCAGCTAAAATAATATCTGGCTCCGCATTTGAAGAATCCGGCTGCAGCGCATACCGCGCCTGTCGCAACGTTGCGACATGATCAATGTTCACTCCCAATAAAAGACTCATACCCAGAATTTAAACACGCTCCATACCACTCGCAAGGAAACTTCCTTGCAGGCACCTACTCAAATCAGATTTCTCACGACCCACCAAACGATCAAGACCGCAGTTAGGATCAGCGCCCCCCACCTACCTAAACTAAGTCGGTAATAATCTGTTTTCCCTCTGACCCATGCAAAAACCTCGATACCCAAACCGATCATCGCCATCGGAAATAAAATAATCCCGACAGGATTCAACCGAAATGCCTCCGTAAATCGGCCGTGCAAAACCGCATATGTCGCTCGGGTCATTCCACAACCTGGACACTCCAAACCCGTGATTTTCCTAAAAAAACAACCCGGCATCCACCCCGCACCACCATTTTGACGGAGTTTATAAGCCGCGAATATAAGCAAGATCACGACCACTGAAACCAAAAGCGCTCTACCTTTATGCATCAAATCGAATCATATGCCCCCCACAGTAAGGATGGCTAACAAGATAAAGTAGCCAACAAATATCAGCAGAAATATACCCGCTGACACACCAACCCAAATTTTCGCAGAATCTGAAGCTCTTTGTGCACCAACATAATCTCCAACTGCAATCAAACTGTCTACCTTTGCAGCATAAACAATCGCCACCACGCCAAACGGCATACAACATAACAAAGTAGCAACAATCGACTGCCAGAGATAAGTTGGAATGTTTGGGCGAATGGGCACTGAAGAGCGTATGGGCGGCTGCGGCATCATCACATTGCCATCCACTGAATCCGGGACAAGTGGTAAAATAGGCGGCATACGCTCGGAGGAAAAATGAAACACCTCACCTAAAGGCTTCCAATCCGTCATGCCTTCTTTCCAAACGAGATCGGTATCGCACAAATCTCCATTTTTAGATTTGTTACCAAGTTCTTGATCAGAGATCGGACCGAGCTGTTGCCCATTCTTTGAATAAAACCATGTCATAACTCTAGTAATAAATTGAATTCTTGATAGCTCGTCAAGATGCTAACCTGTGAAGCTAAAACTAATGAGTCCTTGGGAAATCATCGAGTATCAAGGAAACTAGACGATTCCCATTACGCGACAGAGAAACTTGATAGCCACTCCCCGCAATCAAACCTCGCGTCAAATAAGATTGATTTATCTCTGCAGGTCTAATGTGTGTTACCGATACTTGATTCACCACCCGACTGCTTGGAGTAAATGAAACAACATGACCTGTCGCCGCAAAACCAATCTCCCATGAGTTCACCGTCGCATCTCCTGGACGCTTCATCCAAGGATAACGCCCCAAAAAGTCTGGCTCTGATTTACCGGCAGATACCGCTACTTTGAATTGTACTGGGCGAGTCAAAACAAACTCACTGAAATTCAAATTTGGATTTTCACGATGTGCCAAAAAAAAACTCGCGACATCAACTCCTACAATATTCATTCCGTTGTAATTCCCATGATGATTTGGACTCGCGAAACACTGCTTATGCCAGTCTTCGTAATTCTCACTCATCATAAATCCCAACTCCAAATGCAAATGCGCACGTGTCCGATTGATACCCGCCCCAGTATAACCCATCCGCCCAATAACAGATCCCGCTTTTACCGTATCGCCAACTTGAGCCGTAATTTCCGCCAAATGTGCATAGAGTGAATAAACCTTAGAATTCTCCCATTCGTGCACGATCACGACATATCGACCGTAGTTGCTGCGCCCAGCGATCGAACTCATATGAACCACTTTACCACCGGAAATACTCATCACTAAATCCAGTGGGTTTCCCGCACTATCTCTTTTGATTGGAGCAATATCAATTCCTTCATGAAACTTAGTAAGCACCACATCTCCGTTGACTCGGATCGGAGTCCTTACAAATCCGAAAGAACCACCCTCCCAGGGTTTTGTTACCTCGCTTTCAAAGGTCCGATCCACATACATGTAAAAACGATCCAATTGACCCCTGAACAAATGATCATTTTCCGTCGGTAACACTAAATCAATTGCCTCAACTTTGAGGTTGATGATAGTGAATAATAATATGACGAGTCTCCAATTCATTTTTTCTTCTTATCACCAATACGCGGCATCACTTTATCAAGTTCACGAATTTCATCCAAAGTAAGCCCCTTCCAAATGACAATCGCTCGATCATTCACGGGCTCATCAATTATAACTGCATCTACTACTCGACCGAATGCCTGACAAATCAACAATTTTCCTTGGTTTGAAGTCGTTACTGCCGTTAACCGCTTACCTGAACTTTCCTTCAATTGGATGATCAAACCATATGATGTTTGGTCATCTGAGGGAAACGGACTGAATGCCACAAAATCCTTCGAGGAGATGTCAGGCATACGCCGAAAATACCTTTCCTTTCCCAAAAAATCATACGGCAAAATCATTTTAGGGTTATCACTCGCTTCTGTCTCAACATGAAATGAAATCTGAGCCAATTTCTTATCTCCACCCGCCCACGCTAAGGAAGTAAAAGCAAATAGAAATACGAATAGCCAACGAGTTGAATTCTTCATGCAAGAAATCAAACCACACAAATTCATCTATGAAAACAAAATGGCTGATTATTTTTAGGTTAGGCCGGTTCTCAGAAGTCGCTCGAATTCTGCATCGTAAAAACGAAAAGGCGAAAGACCATAAGATCTTCCGCCTTTTACAGATATCATAACCGCTTAAGCAGCTGAGGCACTCGTTAGAGACACATCAGACTGCCAGCGGTGGTTAATTACTTCTTCTTAGCTGC
>CAWUUP010000054.1:0-13070 GCA_963925255.1 uncultured Luteolibacter sp. | reverse complement strand
CTTTCCGCGCGAAAAATATGTATGACCTTGCCATCAAGCAACTATCAGATGCGCTTGCTGATCTCCACGCCATGGATGGTACGAAAAAAGAAGTGCTCTACGAAAAAGGTCAGATCCATCATGAGATGGGAGATAAGGCTGCTGCATTGGATAGCTTCAAACAAATTTACGAGGTTGATTACGGTTACCGCGACGTAGCTCAGCGGGTTGAATCTTCTTACGGAAATTCTTAATTTGTATGATAAAAGCTGTACGAACCATTGGGAATCGAGTGTTATTAATGGGCACGTGTCTATGTGACGCGTTTTATGATGAGGCAGCGAAGGCGACCGTTGAGGTCCTTGAATATCTTGGATTGGAAGTGATTTTCCCTGAAAACCAAACCTGCTGTGGCCAGCCCGCTTTCAACTCCGGTGATTGGGTCGCTTCACGAAAAGTAGCCTGTCACACGGCGGAAGTTTTTGAAGGTGATCTTCCAGTTATCGTTCCTTCTGGCTCATGTGCTGCGATGAACTTTCACGGAAATATTCTACAATTTGAAGAATGCCCGAATAAAAAAGTTACGTCCTTAGCTAACCGAATATGGAAAGTGATCGATTTCATTCACAATGGTCTGGGTATCAAAACCTGGAAGGGAAAATTTGCTCAACCAACGCGCATCGCATTTCATCGTTCTTGCCACTCACGCGGAACAGATAGTGGCGAGGCCGTGGTGAGTCTGCTCTCATCCATTGAAAATGCAGAGGTTGTCCCGTTCGGTCAAGGCGAGCAATGCTGCGGATTTGGCGGCACATTTTCGGTCACGTTTCCCCATATCTCAGGAAGAATGGGAACTTTGAAAATGGACCACATTCTTGAGGCCAAACCTAATCTTTCCACCAGTGGTGATATGTCCTGTCTGATGCAGCTTACCGCTTAGCCCGCGCTCAAGGACGTCCAATCAAACATTGTCACGCGATCGAGATTCTTCGAGATACTTTACTCATTTAGTTACCATTTTAAATTAGAAATCCTTAGTTATGCACGATCCGCGAATTGACTCATTAGCAAAACAATTGGTTGGATATTCAATCGATCTCAGAAAAGGTGAAAAGGTTCTGATAGATCTTTATGATGTCCCGGACTCGATCGGCATTGCTTTGATTCGTGAGGCTCGCCGCAAAAATGCCATTCCGTTTGTGCGCATTCATCAATCACGTATTGCTCGTGAACTTTTGATCGGTGCGACCGAAGCTCAATACAAAGTTTCATCCAAGCATCTCCTATCAGAAATGAAGGATATGGACGCCTATATCGCGATCCGTGGAAGTCATAATATTTCGGAAACTTCGGATGTTCCGCAAAAAAGCATGCAGGTCGCGATGAAGCAGATGCGCCCGGTGATTGATTACCGTGTCAAGAAAACCAAATGGTGTGTCTTACGTTGGCCGACCCCTTCCATGGCGCAGCAAGCAAGCATGAGCACCGAGGCATTTGAGGACTTCTATTTCAAAGTCTGTTTGCTCGATTACAAAGCACTCGTCCCAGCGATGAATGCACTAAAACGTCTCATGGAGAATACCGACAAGGTTCACATCGTTGGCCCTGGCACAGATCTTAACTTTTCAATCAAAGGAATCCCTGCTGTGGTTTGCGGTGGAAATTATAACATTCCTGATGGTGAGGTCTTTACCGCACCGGTTAAAAACTCGGTTGAAGGTATCGTCAGTCACAATGCGCCTACTATTTACCAAGGCATCGCTTTCGACTCGATCAAACTTGAGTTCAAAGAAGGTAAAATCATCAAAGCCGAAGCAGGGAATAAAACCAAGGAGCTCAATCGTATCTTGGATACCGACCCAGGGGCGCGTTACATCGGAGAATTTGCTCTGGGCTTCCATTCCCTCATCCGTGAACCTATGCGTGACATTCTCTTCGATGAGAAGATCGCTGGTTCTTTCCACTTCACGCCTGGTCAGGCCTATGAAATTGCCGATAACGGGAATCAATCCCAAATCCACTGGGACATGGTCAACATTCAGCGCAAGGACTACGGCGGTGGCGAAATCTACTTCGATGGTAAATTGATTCGTAAAAACGGCATCTTTCTTCCGAAAAATCTCGCGAAGCTCAATGGGTGAAAGACCTAAGACTTCGAGACGCTAGATACTAGACTCAAGGCTTCTGAGTTCAAGCTCGATGCTTTTTGAAGATCGCTAGGGTTCGTTCGCGCTCGGTTTTATGATCCACGCAGGGTAGGGGATATCCTTCTGCTAGCAGCTCGTTATTCTCTGGCGGACTTTGAAATTTCTTTGGTTCTACATGCACTAGCTCAGGTATCCATCGTTTGATGTAAACGCCCGTTGGATCGTGCTTTGCCGTTTGAGACCAAGGGTTCTGGATACGGAAGTAGGGTGCGGCGTCGGCTCCTGTGCCAGCTGACCACTGCCAGCCACCGTTGTTGGAAGCAATCTCGCCATCCGTGAGATGTTGCATGAAATGGGATTCCCCGAGTTTCCAATCGATATGGAGATCTTTAGTCAGAAACATCGCGGTGATCATACGGACGCGATTATGCATGAAGCCGGTCTGCAGAAGTTGACGCATTCCGGCATCAACGATGGGAAAACCCGTATTGCCGGCCTTCCACCTCTCAAAATTCTCACCGGGCTCATCCCAAGGAAGTCCTTTCCAATCTGCATTAAACTCATGATCGAGGACGTGAGGGAAGTGGTGCAGGATGGCGAAGTAGAATTCCCGCCATGCGAGTTCCTTAATGTAGATCTCGATGGAGGTTTTGGATCGGCCATTTGCAGTGGCTAGTGAGGAGGCTACTTTTGCGTAGAGCGTGCGTATTGAGATCAGCCCGAAGCGAAGGTCTTGTGAGAGGCGGGATGTTGCCTCGAGCGATGGGACGTCACGTTTTTCGGCATAGTATCCGATGATTTTGGATACGGCGTTTCGCATGCGCTCGCGAGCTGCGCGTTCACCGGGTTCCGGAAGGTCGGCGTTGCATTCGGGAAGTCCCCAGTGCGAGAGTTTAGGCAATTCCAGAGAAGCGATACCTTGTGGGGTATTCAGAGATCCCGGCTTGGAGAGGGGAGATGGCTTTGGGCGTGAGAGCCAGTTGTTCGCATAAGGGGTGTAAACTTTGTAAGGATTTCCCGTTTGAGTGAGAATTTCTGCGGGATTGTGCAAAGCAACATCATCGTATCCGCAGCAATCGATTCCTAAATCAATACATAAGTGACTGAGTTCTTGTTCGGTTTTCTTGCCGAAAGGATCGGGGTCGCGATTGAAATAGACCGCCGTGGCTCCGGTTTCGGCGATGAGTTTTTTTAACTCTGATATCGCAGAACCCTCACGAATGACCAGTCTTGAGTCTAGCGTTTCGAGGTTTTTCGCCAGTGACTCCAAGCAACCACAGAGAAATTGCTGTCGGTTTGATCCAGTCCAGACATGAGCTTTGCTCCAATCGCTAAGTATATAAACAGGCACGACCCCACCAGCTTTTGAGGCATAGTAGAGGGCCGTGTTATCAGCGATCCTAAGATCGCGGCGAAACCAGTGGATGACAGGAGGCATTTCCGAATGGAGCACGAAAATTAGCTAACGGAATCGAAATCCCCTCAAATCTCAGTTACTGCTTTTTCAGGAGAGCTTCGACTTTACGAACTGTGGTCTGGGACAACTTGCCGTCGACCTTCTTCGAGGAATCGAGAATCGTTTTGATTTCAGTCAAAGCTGTTTGAGCAGCACTGAGGGACTTCTTCATACCACCGAATTTCTTATCAGAGAAATATTTGGTGAAGCTTGATCCGGTGCGGCTGATGCATAAACGCCAGCCTTCAAATGCTGCGGTTTCGTAGGTGAATCGAGTGAGATTTTTCTTTGAGTTCATGGATGGGTTGTTAGGTTGATGAGAGAATTCCGCGTTTTTTAGGTAAATCCAAGCATTTTTAAAGGTTTAATTTAAAAATTAGGCATTTTTCTGATTTTTTAGAGAAAAAGCATTGCAAGTGAGCCGACAAAGCATTTTCTTCGCGCACCGCGAGTGAATTAAATAAACCGCCGTTGGTCCTCTAGGTGTGAATGCACCGATCTCGCGTGAGGGAAACCCGGCAACCAAAACAATATATGTCAACTACCACACTAGCTCGTTTCGAGCTTCCGAATCGTCTCGTTCGCAACGAGGATACCGCCTCCGATACATACGCACAGTTTATCGCAGAACCTTTTGAGCGTGGCTACGGTCACACCGTCGGCAACTCATTGCGCCGCGTCCTGCTCTCATCGCTTGAAGGTGCATCCATCACTTCGGTGAAAATTGCCGGTGTTCAACATGAATTCTCCAGCCTTCCAGGCGTGGTCGAAGATGTCACCGATATCGTTCTTAACCTCAAGAAGGTTAAATTCAGCCACGGCGAAAAAGAGCCACGCATCCTTTCGATCAAAGTTGAAAAAGAAGGTGTTATCACTGCGGGTGATATCATCGAAGATCATATCTACTCCGTTGTGAATAAGGATCAGATCATCTGCACCTTGGATAAAAAAGTGAAGTTCGATTGCGAATTCGAAGTTCGCGTTGGCCGTGGTTTCTCCACTGGCGACGAAAACAAGCGCAAGGATCAGCCGATTGGCGTGATCGCGATCGATTCGATATTCTCCCCTGTGACTCGTGTTAAATACAGCGTAGACACCACACGGGTTGGTCAAATCACTGACTACGACAAACTCACTCTTGATGTCTGGACCGATGGCCGCATCACTCCACAAGACGCATTGCTTCAAGCATCCGCGATTCTTCGTCACCACCTCGACGTCTTCGTTAACTACGATGAAAACGCAGTCGACTTCGAAGAAGCACCAGCAGAGTCGAGCGAAGAAAACGCAGCACTCAAAAAACTTCTCAACATGTCGGTCAACGAGATCGAGCTTTCCGTCCGTGCGGCGAACTGCTTGAACAACGCGAACATCACTTCCGTTGGTCAACTTGCGATGAAATCAGAAGCTGAAATGCTCAAATATCGCAACTTCGGTAAGAAATCGCTTAATGAGATCAAGGATAAGCTCGTCGAGCTCGGCCTTGGCCTCGGCATGTCATTCGAACCTTCTCTGCTTGCAGGTGGTGCAATCGCTTCACGCGGACCACGCCTCGGTGCAGAAGACGAGACACAAGTTGGACTTGCTGATCTTATCGCTCAAAACCTTGACGACTAATTCCACCCTTTATTTCTAATTACTAACGGAAGCCACCGATGAGACATCGCCGCAATACTACTAAGCTTAAACGCAAAACAGCCCACCGCAAATCACTGCTCGCCAACTTGGCATGCAGCTTGATTGAGCATGGCCGCATCAAAACCACTTTCGGCAAAGCCAAGGCCCTGCGCCCTGTTGCTGAAAAGTTGGTCACACAAGCCAAACGCAACGACCTGCACTCCCGCCGTCTTGCCATCGCTTTCCTTCGTCAGAAGGAAGCAGTGAGCAAACTGTTCGCAGAGATCGCACCAGCAGCAGCTACCCGCCCAGGCGGATACTGCCGCATCACCAAACTCGGCCAACGCATGTCCGATGCCGCCCCTATGGCGATCATCGAGTGGGTTGACCAAGTAGAACTTGGTGCAGATGACGTTGTCGAAGTAGCTGCTGAGGAGGCAACTCCATCAACAGCCGCTGAGAAAAAGCCTGCAAAGAAGGCTGCAAAAATAGTAGAAGCATCTGCTGAATAAGCCCTGCTTCACTGAAATTTATTTAAGCTCTCCAGTGGTAACGCTGGAGAGCTTTTTTTTGAGATTCGAGATAAGATCAATCGCGATCGAAAGGGCTGGAATCTCCGGCGCCAAGCCGTATTTGGTTAGGTAGGTTGCCATCGCCGAGGGCACCGTGTGGAAGGAAGCTTACATAGAAATCATCATCTGAGAAATTTTTCTCATCTTGCTACGCGCGCTTGTATATAGACCCCGACATATCTGGCTATACGATGCAGCACTACCTCATATAGCCCGCTCAAGAACGCCTTTGGCTTTTGGCCAAGCGGCGGCTGCTTCTACAAGGATCCATGCTTCAAGTGCGAGGGTGATGAATCCGATCGTTGCCAGCAGGTAGTTGGGATGAGTTCCTGTGACCCATGCGCTTGGACCGACGAAAAGTTGAGAGATCAAAGCCGTTGCCGGCAGAATAAGCATCAGCAGGGCAGGGATGGCCACGAACCAAATCGGCAGGTTTCTGCGCCACATCCAGAACAGAATGACAAGGAAAGCGATGCCACCTAAGAGTTGGTTGGTGGCTCCAAAAAGTGGCCAGAGAATGAGTCCACCTTGTCCAAGATTTTCGGATGCATAACTTGCGCCAGGAGCAGGCATGGCAGCGATCGCGCCAGCGACAATGATTGCGAAGATCGTTGCCACATGTTTGTTGGTGAGGGCTTTGATTCCGATGGCGGCACCGATTTCTTGAGTCACGTAGCGTTGCAAACGGCAGGCAGAATCTAGAGTTGTTGCGGCGAATGAAGCAACGAATACTCCCATGAGAGCAGTTGCAAATGCCGCACTCAGTCCGAGGGCTTGGATGAAATTTCCTGATCCAGAAACGAATGCGCCGATGGTTGCTGATAGCCCCCCTGAGTCTTTCCATGTGGCATAGCGAGATTGGTATGCCGCCTCACCAAACAGCATTTCTCCAGTTTTTTTACCATCGATCAATTCAGGGACGCCCAGTCCGATGCCCGCAACGCATGCAAGGATCACAAGTACCGCGAGAAACCCCTCAGTCAGCATCGAGCCGTAGCCGACAAATTGCGCATCGGTTTCGCATTTTAGCTGCTTCGATGATGTGCCAGAAGACACCAAACAATGGAATCCTGAGACGGCACCACAAGCGATGGTGATGAAGAGGAAAGGAAAAATCCATGGTGCACCTGCGGGTGCTTGATTGCCTAATCGTGCTGCTGGGGCAACGATTTCGAGAACTTGTTTTTCCGTGCCACTGCCAAATCCAAACAAGGCGGCCACCACGAGTCCAACGACAACGAGCCCAATGGCGGATAGAAGTTGTAGGGAGTTGATGTAGTCGCGCGGTTGAAGCAACAGCCACACAGGCAGGACTGAAGCAATATAGGAATAGATCAAAAGGACAGCGACCCATGCAATGACTGGCCAAGCAGCAAGCGTGGTGTTGAAGCTATGCAGAAAGCCCCAATCGCCAAAGACGACCGTCAAATACATGATGGCGAGGGCGATGAGTGATGGGAGAAGCAGGCCGATTCCTTTTTTCTGGAGCATTACCCCGATAGCGATCGCGATGGGGATTTGGATGAGGCAGGGAAAAATGGAAGTTGGAAACATTTTGAAAACCGCAGCTATCACAAGCCCGAAGATCGCCAAAACAATGGTAAGCGCCATGAAGAGGACTGAGAGAAAAAGGATGCGTGTGCGTGGAGAAAGAATGCGGCCAGAGATGTCGCCAACGGTTTGGCCTTTGTTTCGCATGGAGACGACCAAGGCGCCGAAGTCATGTACGGCACCGATAAATATAGAGCCGAATAACACCCAGAGTAGAGCAGGCACCCAACCCCAAATCACAGCGAGTGCAGGACCGACAATCGGGCCAGTTCCGGCGATGGAGGTAAAATGATGACCAAATACCACGCTTTTCGGGGTGGGCACGTAATCATTTCCATCTTCACATTCGATAGAAGGAGCTAGATTTTTTGAATTTAGATTGAAGATTTTACGCGATAACCAACGACCGTAGGTGTGGTAAGCAATGAGGTAAGCGACCAGAGCGCCGATGGCAATGAGCAGGGTTTGCATAGCCAAAAATCAAGCGGGTAATATAGGCTCGTAGAAGCATAAATTTAGCAATAGTTCGGACAGTTAAGCGTTTTGTAGAAAAATTCATTTTTTTCCCTCTTTTTGCTTGTCAGCAACCCGTATCGAAAACAAACATCCCGCCCCGCGTAAGCGCCTATGGGTAGGTGGTCGAGTGGTTAAAGGCGGCAGACTGTAAATCTGCTCACGCAAGTGTACGCTGGTTCGAATCCAGCCCTGCCCACCATTATTTTTAGAGAAAGCGTTCATCACCACGATGAGCGCTTTTTTATTCTAGCAGGGCTGGGTTCGAACCACCTCCCCTCGTATCAGTGAACCAGCTTTTTCTAGGTCAGCACCGCTAGGTGATTGGTATGGACTGAGCCTAAACTCAGGAAGCACAGATAGCAGATGATCAAAGATATCTCCTTGGATGTCCTCGTATCTCACCCAAGCGGTATCGTTGGTAAAAACATAGATCTCAATCGGTAGTCCTTGTGGACCTGGGACAAGTTGTCTGACCAGCAGAGTCATGCCGCTTTGATGGATTTTCGGATGATTCTTTAGGTAAGCCACGCAGTAGGCGCGGAAGGTGCCGACGTTGGTCAGGCGGCGCCCGTTGATGAGTTCGTCGAGATTCTCCTCAACTCCTACATTGTATTCCTTAATTTCATTGAGCTTAGCTTCGAGGTAGGGACGGAGCAGGCGGATGCGTTTGAGGCGATCTAACAACTCTCCATCGGCAAAACGGATCGTGCGCATATCGATATGGAGTGAACGTTTAATTCTGCGCCCTCCAGACTCACTCATTCCACGCCAGTTTTTAAATGAATCCGTGATGAGTGCGTAGATCGGTATTGTCGTGATCGTCTTATCGAAGTTTTGGACTTTCACGGTAGTGAGTGAGACATCGATGACATCGCCATCTGCACCGCGGGCAGGCATTTCGATCCAGTCCCCCACCATCACCATGTTGTTGACGGAAAGCTGGAACCCAGCAACCAGTCCGAGGATCGCGTCTTTAAAAATGAGTAACAGGATAGCTGTCACCGCACCAAGTCCGGAGAACAGCACCAAGGGCGATTTTCCTAAAAGAGCCGACAGTATGAAAATTAGGCCGATCAAATTGATCACGAGCTTTGCGGCTTGTGCGAAACTTTTTGCGGGATAACGCCGGCCAATCGGACCACTCTCCCAAATTGCTCTGGAGAAGTTAATCAGCCCGTCGATCACCTGCAGCGTAATGACAATCAAGTAGGTATTCACCGCGAGACCAACGATCTCCTTAAGCCCTGTCTCTCCACGGAATAAATACGGTGCGTAAAAATGAATCACCGCTGCTGGGACGAGATGTGAGAAATGCACAATCACGTGATGTTCGATCAATAGATCATCCAGCTTGATCGCTGTCTTCTTGATGATCGGATGCACCACCCACTTAATCAGGCGCTTGGCCAGAAAGTTGGCAACCAGCGCGAGGATACAGATATAGAGAATCGCGCCAAACATGCCGAGCTTATCGGCAATACTGTCGTTCATTTTTAAATATTTCAGCCAATCGCTAATCTGATCCGGAGTCATTAACCCACCCTAAACAGATGAGACCGCGTGACAAGGGCACTAAAGATTTTAGTTTTTCACAGGAGCAGAAAACAGATTAGGATAAAGTTTTTTAATACACGCTTGATCCTTCTAACTAAGCTCATTTAAAGTTACTGGCTTGTCCTGCGGAAGGGGCCTTAATGCTAGGATTTTGCTTTTTTACCTGGGGCGGAGAATACATTGAAGAGCCAATCTAGGAAGGGGGAAATGGGGTTGACTTCCACACCCATAGGCTGCGCAGCGCGATCACGAGCGGCGGCGCCGGAGCAACAACGCATGCAGACCGAGGCCGCCGAGGAGGGAGACACTTGGCTCGGGGATCGCTGAAATGGTGCCGTTGACAGTGATGTTGTCGAGTCTGCCGTTTTTGTCGTAGTTGGCGCTCGAATTGTCACCGAAGGCAAAACCGAAATACAAAGGCCCTGTATGATTTGCGATGCTGGATCCGATGGTTGGATTTGTGTTGCTTACCGGGGTGCTATTGGGTGAGGCGGCGACACTGTAAACCAACGAGGTGGCGAGGATATTTGAAAAATTGCTGGTATCCGAGATAAACATCTTCGAGTAGAAAATCAGACCACCTGAAGTGTCAACAGAGGAGGCATAAGCACCGATGTCCCAAGTCACGCTATCCGTCGTATTGAGGGTGATGCCATACCCTGAGGTAGGGGTCAGCGAGAATGAAAACCTGATTTGACCTACCGTCGGCGTTGCCGTATTTGTGGTGCTGGTATTCGTAAAATACATCCAATGAGTTCCTTCGGTTTCGCCTAAGGCCGAATAACCATCGCCAGTGTTGGTTCCAACCGTGGCCGTCAGGTTGGCATCAACGGTATTGAATGCAGTGCTGTTGTTGAGCCCGTTCTTCGTGATCGCCGCTGCTGGGGCGGAAGTTGCCGAAAGAGCAATAGCAAATGCCATCACAACAGAGAGGATGGTGGAGTTTTGAGGAACGTTAGGAATCTGCCCTTTCATCAGGCGGGTATGCTTCACCAAATAGCCGGTCTGGCAAGGGAAAAAGGGGGATCTTTTGTCTCCCCCACATATCCCGCAAGCTTTACCTTCGTCATTAGTGTAAGTTTTGCCCTTAGCAGTATTCTCGTAATATCGGCACGTTGAGTTGTGCCGCGTGTTTGAGGAAGTATTGAGCCAATAGCCTAGCGGCACTGCATCGCCCTTTTTAACCGCCCTCTGCTGCTTCTGAAGCCTCCTAAGGTCCAACGGTGCAATCGGCGGGTTAGGATGTGCCCACCCCTGTACGGGCGGGGGTGGTTCGAACCACTGCCGAATCCGCTTTAGCGGTGAGGTATAAGAAAGGAACCGCGATTTTCAATCGCGACCTCGTGAGCGAAATATCATTGGCTACCAATGCCTGTTGCAGCCGCGATTGAAATTGCCGACATGCTGGAGGAATAGAGGTCGGCCATCTCCGCTGTGCTTTGATTCGCGCTTCCTTTCCAGCGGGTCCTTTCTGGGTAAATTTCGAGAAAATATCTATTTACGAAAGATGGTTGGTTAGTGTCTCGTAGAGACTTAAATGCAAAATCCTATTTTAACCCAATCGGACCGTCGTGAGTTTATAAAAGCTGGAGCACTGGTCACTGCGGCGACCTTACTGCCAGGAATTGCTGGTGCACAAGAAGCTGGCAAAGAAATCAAAGTCGCGTTGATTGGCTGCGGAGGACGTGGCACGGGTGCGGCAAGTCAGTCGCTAAAAGTTCCAGGCACCAAGCTAGTTGCGATGGCAGATGCTTTTGAAGATAATCTTGGCAAAGCTTATGAGACCCTGAAAAAGCAATTTGGGGATAGAGTCGACGTTCCAGAGGATCGTCGTTTTTTTGGTTTCGATGCGTTTAAGAAAGCGATTGATCAGGCAGATTTGGTTTTGCTTTGTACGCCTCCAGGATTCCGCCCGATGCATTTTGAATATGCGGTTTCACAGGGTAAGCACATTTTCATGGAAAAGCCGGTAGCCGTGGATGGTCCGGGTATACGCAAGGTGATCGAAGCTGCCAAAGTAGCGGATCAGAAAAACCTCAAAGTGGTTTGCGGTCTTCAACGTCACTATCAAAATTCCTATCTTGAGACTCTTGATCGCATCAAAGAGGGCATGATTGGTGAAATCGTGAATACCCAAGTTTACTGGTCCGGCGGTGGGGTTTGGACACGTGAACGCAAGGAAGGTATGACTGAGATGGAATATCAAATGCGCAACTGGTATTACTTTAATTGGATTTGCGGAGATCACATTTGTGAGCAACACATCCATAACTTAGATGTCAGTAACTGGTTTATGGGTCAGCATCCTGTGAAAGCCGTCGGTATGGGTGGACGCACCAAACGGGTGGGTAAAGACTGGGGAGAAATTTACGATCACCATTACGTGGAATACACCTACCCAGATGGCACGATCATGAACAGCCAGTGCAAACAGTGGAACGGCACATGGTCTAAAGTTTCTGAGACAATCGTTGGAACCAAAGGCACAGCGGCTCCCGGTGTGATTAAAGATCGCAGTGGCAAAATTATCTGGCGTTTCAAAGGAGTGAATAATAATCCTTATGAGACAGAGCATGAAGTGTTAGTGAAACACATTTTGGAAAACAAGCCGATCAATGATGCTTACTTCACTGCAGAGTCAACGTTGACTTCGATCATGGGACGCATGGCGACTTATTCAGGTCAAGAAATCACATGGGAGCAGGCATTGAATTCCGATCTGGATACGATGCCAAAAGTTCTCGCATGGGACGCCGATCCGGGTCCAAAAATGGGTGCGGATGGCCTCTATCCAGCTCCGATTCCGGGCGTGACGAAGGTGTTTTAATTACGTTCTTGGTTCTTGGTTCTTGGTTCCTAGTTCTTGGTTCCTAGTCATTTTAAAAGCCCACCCCGAGTCTTCGAGGTGGGCTTTTCTTCTTTGAAGTTTAGAGTTTAAAATTTAGAGTTTTAAAATTACTCCGTCGGTCCCGGACCTTGGTTCCATGCTTTGTGCATTTCCTCGAGAGATGGGACTTCTAAGGGTCTCACGATGCGGAAGCCGAGCCATGAGGCGTTGGTGAAATACCAGAGTGATTTTGGGATCTGAGGGTCGAGGGACTTGAGCTCGGCTGAGGTTTGCCCGCGGGCTGAGGAACGGAGCATTTCGGCATCGGTGTCCCAGTGGCCGCCACGATAGACTGTTGGGTAGCGATTTGGCGCTGGCACCCATGGGTTGGTGGATCCGTCTTTGATATTTGCGTAAGTGGTAGGTAGGTATTGATCGAGGGTGAGTTCTGCTGCATTGCCGTGCATGTCGTAGAGGCCCCATGGATTGGGTTTTTTCGTGCCGACTTTTTGATACTGATACTCTGAGTTATCTGCGAACCATGCGTAATCGCTGAGTTTGCTGGCATCATCGCCAAAGGAGTAAGCGGTGGTGGTCCCTGCACGGCAGGCGTATTCCCATTCGGCTTCGGTCGGGAGGCGATAAAAGTGGCCGGTTTGAGCGGAAAGCCATTCACAGAATTTATTGGCGGCATGGTAAGTGATGCCGACCGCTGGGTAATCTTTCGAGTAGCCATCGCCCATGGAGAAATGCATGGGAATATAAGGTGGAGTTGGTTGGGTAACGGAATCGAGCAGAGTTTCGCCTTCTTTGACGTCGGGTGCTTCAGATGTCGACATATCGGCATCGCG
>CAWUUP010000053.1:0-9650 GCA_963925255.1 uncultured Luteolibacter sp. | reverse complement strand
TATTAGGACTATCAGCCCAACTCCTACGTCCCAGACTAACCAGCCAACAGATGATAAGTATCTAAACTTATCATTAAATTTGCTAGATATCCACTTTGGGGAATAAATACAAAGCAGCTCTATGATTCAAAAGTTCCATTGAAAATATAGGGAATATCGGGCGGGATATGCTACAATTTAGTTGATTAGTAACGGTCAACCAAGCCGGTTGACCCTGCCTTATGATGGGGTAGAGACGACTCGCCGAGTCGTCCCAATTCAAAAACGACGATTCTAAATCATTCTCGCCCACGTTTGAGCGTATTCCCCACCATTATTTACCCCAAGCTTCTTAATTTCATGCTTGGAATTTACCCCCTACCCGCCTCATCTTCCCTCGCACACAACCATGGCTTGGCTTCTCCTCATTCTCCCACTCGTTGCCGCTGTTTCAAATCAGCTTTACCTTCGTAAGCTCGGCATCGCCCACCTCGTTTCAACAGCTTCCGCAGCAGCGACCTTTGGTCTCGCGATCATGCTGCTTGGAACCAAAGATTCCCTCTCCTTTCCATGGGCTAATATTGGCAGCCTCCAGCTGGATATCGGCATCACCCTAGATAAGCTTTCCACAGGTATGATGATCGTCGTCACGGGAGTAGGATTGTTGGTGCACATCTTCTCGCTGGCATACATGAAAGATGATGATGCAAAGGCTCGTTACTTCACCGGCCTCGCGTTGTTCATGTTCTCGATGACTGGCATCGTGCTGTCATCGAACTTCATCATGACTTTCATCTTCTGGGAATTGGTCGGACTCAGCTCTTACCTCCTCATCGGCCATTGGTATCAAAAAAACTCCGCTGCAGATGCCGCGAAAAAAGCATTCATCACCAACCGTATCGGCGACTTCGGTTTCATGATCGGCATCCTCATGCTGTGGGCAATTACTGGAACCCTTACATTTGCCGATATGCAAATCCCAACCACTGTTTCCGCTGGCGTTCTCGGTGCAGCGCTTCTCTGTGTGTTCTGCGGTGCGATCGGGAAGTCCGCTCAGCTTCCACTTCATGTCTGGCTTCCGGACGCCATGGAAGGCCCGACTCCAGTTTCAGCTTTAATCCACGCCGCTACCATGGTTGCAGCTGGTGTTTACATGTTGTTCAGAGTTCAACTCTCCATCGGCGCAGGTTCATTCGAAGGTTTCTCCGGAACCACCATCGCATGGATCGGTGGAGCTACTTCACTGGCTGCTGCTTTGATGGCGACTCAACAAGATGATATCAAAAAAATCCTCGCCTACTCCACTCTCTCGCAGCTCGGCAACATGATCATGGCGATCGGCCTTCTCGCAGGTGAAGCAGCAATGTTCCACCTTTTTACCCACGCATGGTTTAAGGCACTTCTTTTCCTTGGTTCTGGTGCAATCATCTACGCCTGCCACCACGAACAGAACATTTGGAAAATGGGCGGCCTCATGAAAAAAATGCCGATCACCACGCTTACCTTTGCGATCGGCACAGCGGCCCTCATTGCAATTCCTTTCACCTCCGGCTTCTTCTCGAAGGAGCAAATTCTTGAAGCCGCACATCATCATAATCCCGCATTGTTCTGGATTGCAGCTGGTGTCGCTGTGCTAACTCCTTTCTACATGACGCGCGCATTTGTGATTACCTTCCTTGGAAAAAGCCGCTCAGAAAATTCAGATCATGCCCACGAGGTAAAACCACTTATGTCAGTGCCACTCATCGCTCTTGCGGTTATGGGACTCATCGCAGGTTTCCCATTCATCGCCGAGATACTTGCCCCAGCCTATAAAAATCCAGGGCACCTTATTGAATTAGGGTTTGTGACTTACATCTCTATCGGTGCGCTCATCACTGGAGTCACAGCTGGCATTGTCCTATACGCAGGAAAAGAAAAAGACCCAATCTCTATCCCGCTTTTCCGCAACCGTTTCTACCTCGATGCATTTTACGAAAAAGGCATCGTGAAATATTTACAGGATGGCTTCGCCGCCATAGTGCATTTCTTCGATGAATTCGTGATCAACGGCCTACTCGTTGGAGGTGGTTCGCGTCTTTCGGAAACAATTGGAAGCGTCTTCCGTAAAGCCCAATCTGGCAACCTCCAAGCCTACGCCTTCACCTTCGGACTCGGCGTCCTGCTCGTCATCTACTTCACCGTGTTTTATTGATGCACGTGGTGTTTCAAGCCGATCTAAAATTCGCCGCTTGAACTTATTCCATCGTTATTTTTTGACCACGAATGACTCGAATAACACGAATGATTGGTGATGGATTACCGTCACAAATATTCATCAACAAAATTCTTCATATTCGTGATATTAGTGAAATTCGTGGTAAAAAAATCTTAACCCCATGACTACCACTCGCTTCGCCCCCAGCCCAACCGGTGGACTCCACCTCGGCCACGCTTACGCAGCAAAAGTCGCACACGACCTCGCGAGAGAACACCACGGCCAGTTTCTACTCCGCCAAGAAGACATCGATTCCTCACGCGTCCGCGAAGAATACTACCAACACATCGAAGCAGACCTAAAGTGGCTAGGTCTCGATTGGGATGGAGAAATATTACGCCAGAGTGATCGACAAGAAGCCTACCGTGAAGCTTTAGAAAATTTAAAACAACAAGGCTTGGTCTATCCCTGCTTCTGCACACGCAAAGAAATCCAAGCGGAAGTTCAACGCAGCCTCGGCGCTCCTCATGGAACGACAGAGCATATCTACCCCGGTATATGCCGTGACATTACTGCAAAAGAATCCGCGAAACGAATCGCCGACGGAGAAGCCCATGCCTGGCGATTCGATTCTAACAAGGCCGCAAACATCCACGGTGAAATTAGATTTCAAGATCTTCGATTTGGAACGACTCGGGTAAACATTCTTGCAAACGGTGACGCTGTCCTCGCGCGCAAAGACATCGGCATCGCTTACCACTTAGCTGTCGTTGTGGACGATGCATTTCAAAACATCAGCCACGTTACCCGCGGCGATGATCTTTTCGAATCCACTCACATCCACCGCCAACTTCAAGCCATCCTCGGATTCCCTGAGCCCATTTATCTTCATCATCATTGCATGTGCGATGAAACCGGAAAACGCCTCGCGAAACGTGATGATGCGAGATCCATTCAAAGCCTCCGCCTAGCTGGGCAATCAAAAGAAGACGTCTTCGCTATGATCGAAGATTGAATTTTTTCTGTTATCTAAGAAGCCCTCACGGCTATATGAAACAAGTCAAACCCATGAAACTATGCGGAAATAAATACGCTATCTCATGTATCGCATGGCTTGCGAGCATCGCAGCATGACTAGCGGATAAAAACCCTGAGAATGTCAATGAGATGGCAGACTTACTCGCAAAAGCAATCCGCGCCCTCGTCGCGCCTAGGAATCACGGCTTACAGATTCGGCCATTTCGGCAAATAGGTTTGGCAAAAGTCTAACAGAAAAATTAGAACCCCAACCTTCATGCCATTTATAAAAAACCTGCGATCTGAAAATCCGATCGCAGGTTTAGTTGAATCATTCAGAGATTAGAAATCTCATTCGGCAGCAGCTTCATCTCCGCCACCTTTGGGGTGCTTCTTGCCCTTATGACCGCCTTTATGTACGGCAGCGAACTTCATCATCTCGTCTTTGCTGATGTCGCCACTACTATCGACATCGATTTTTTTGAACATCTCAGCAGCTCGCTCAGGGTTCTCTTTACCACGTGGTGTTGATTGAAACTCCTCAAGGCTAATGGAACCGCTACCATCTGTGTCCACCTTCGCGAAACGTTCACCTGGATTTGGTTTCTTGTGTTTTTGACCGCTATCACCCTCTTCTGCACGAGTCATAACGACAGAGAGAACAAGGGCACTTAGTATTGCAATGGATGCTTTCATGTTTTTATAGAGTTTGGAATTGATTGTAAGAACCTCATTAGTTCGTTCTTACAAATGATCAAACCATCGAATATTAAGGAAGTTGCAAAAAAATAAATCACTGCGCCATCTGGTCGCTCCACTTCTCCAACTTAATACTAGGAATTTGCTTTTTTACCTAGCAACGAGAATACACTGGAGAGCCAGTCTGAGAGAGGAAAAAGTGGGTTATCCCGCGATATCCTGATCATTACTTAAGTATGCCGATACGTTCGAGGTCGATGTGCCTGAGGTTCATGACGTATCCTTTGGGAGTAGTTTTTGGCACCAGACGCAGGATATGGTTTCCTTTGGGCAGGTTCAGCTCGCCAAGGGCAACGTCTTGGTAATCATGCCAGCCATTACTTCCTTTGGTTGTACCACTTAAGGATTGGCCATTGATCTGCAGTTCATAGGTAGCACCTGCTTGAGGGATATTGACTACCTGGTTGATGCTGATCTTGTAGCTGCCGGAAGTTTCCACGATGAGCTTCCAGGAGAGGGTGGTGTTGAGGTCACTGTAACCACCAATATGTCTATCATTCTCAACGATTGCGCCACCGCCATCGATTTTGGCGATGGTAGCGTCAATCTGGGTTTTGCTGCCGCTTACCATGACAGGTGCCTTCAAGATCAGGGCCTCGGATTCTGCCGAGAGGGCGCTGAGGCCATTGGCTCCCTTGTCGGTATATTGAGCACGCAGAACGTAGATCCCTTTTTGGTCGTTGGGATGAGCGGGGCGCTTGATGGATTTGACCATACCGGATTTACTGCGGGAGATGTTGGCGGGGTCCCCCGTCATATCGAGAATGGCCGTGACTATTTCCTTGATGTGTTGATCGCCGATATGAGCCTGAGCAGGCATCGGGATATGCCCATAGACCCCGTTACCACCTTTCTTGATCTTATCGAGCAGGTAGCTCCGGTTCTTTGCGGTGTCCGGGTAGCGCAGCGCGACTTCCTTGTAGCTGGGGCCAATGGATTTTAATTGAGACTGGTGGCAGGCAAGACAGTGGTTTTGCTCAATGAGTTTGACCCCGGGCAGGAGTAAATTCATCCCTTCCAGGCGAGGGTCGGATGTCGAATTGGCATCAGTATTGATTTTACTTGGCGGGATACTGCGGTCCGGGCGGTATTCTGCCAGCACCTTGATGTCGGCAGTATCTAGGGTACCGTCTTCGTTGTCGTGCCCAGATACCTCGTAGTGGAGCTCACTTTCCCAATCAAAAAAACCATCGTCCTTAGCCATCTTTAAGGAGAGAGAAGGGCGCTCGTTGCCAACGATGACCTTCAATGAGGCCGTGTTTTGTTTACCCTGATTGTCTTTGACGCTGAGGGTGGCTGTGTAGATGCCCGGGGTGGTGTAGCTGTATGCAGGGTTTGCATCATTTGAACTAGCTCCGTTGCCAAAGTCCCAATGATAGGTCATCGGGTCGCCGTCATTGTCTAGGGTGCCTTGCGAAGAAAAAATCACATCAAGCGGGGCAGCTCCTACGCTCTTGTTCGCCGCGAGCTTGATGACGGGGCGACGATTTAGCCCGCCGTAGCGCACTTTAATAAGCTGCCCATCGGTATTTCCGTACCAGGCTGAGCCATAGTTCAAAATGTACAAATCACCTTGATTTCCGATCTTTATGTCGATCGGGTGACTGAGCTTCACGGAATCCAGGAATGGCTCCAGCTTCACGGCTTTATTGTTGTCATCGAGCGTGATCATCATGATGCGTGCACGCACCCAATCATACCACATCGGCTTGCCATCAAAATAGGCCGGGAAGTTGTGTTCCAGACCATCCTGATAAATGACTGGGCCTGCCATGGAATTGCGCCCGCCATCGCCCAGCTCCGGGAACTGTTCTGACTTGGCATAAGGATACCAGACGGTGGCGGCATTGACCGGTGGCAGTTCTTTTAAGCCGGTATTGCGTGGAGAATCGTTGATGATGCCCTTGGCGAAAGAGACACCGCTTTGCTTGGTCTCGTAATTGTAGTCATTGTAGTAATCCACTCCCACATGGTAGGGCCAGCCAAAGTAACCGGCCTCGGTCGCAATGTTGTATTCATCATATCCGCGTGGGCCACGATCGCTTTGCTCACGTGCGTCAGGGCCGACTTCTCCCCAATGCAAGTACCCGGTTTTTTTATCGACAAAGATTCGGAACGGGTTGCGGCAGCCCTTGGCATAAATTTCCGGGCGGGTGTTCGGAGTCCCCGGGCGATAGAGGTTTCCTTGAGGGATGTCGTAGCTGCCATCTTCATTCATGACGATGCGTAGGATGGAGCCGCGCAGATCGTTGGAGTTTCCGGCGGAGCGCTGGGCATCACAGTTAAGGCCGCCGGCTGATTCATCGATGGGGGAATAGCCGTCTGCGGCATGTGGGTTGGTATTGTCACCGGCTGCAATAAAGAGCTCACGGTTGTTGCCAAAATGGATCGAGCCAGCGTGGTGTGGACCGGCATGGCGTTCTGTGGCCACTTCTAGAACGTTTATTTCATCAACAAGCCGGTTCTCTTTGAAGGTAAATCGGGATAGGCGATTGCAGTCTTTCTCAATGGGAGAGTAGTAAAAATAAACATAGTTGTTTTTTTCAAATTCCGGATCCAGTGCCATGCCGAGTAATCCGCACTCACCACCACCGCGGTATGTATAGATCGGCTCGATGCGGCGTTCCTTATGATGGGTGGGTAGCTGGTGAATGGTGACGGGGGTTCCCACTGCCGGATCATGAAGCTTCACCGCGCCGGTACGCTCCGCAATGAAGATGCGCTCCTTGTAATCGATCGCGATTTGCATCGGATCATTGAGTGTGGGAATGATCGTCTCGACTTCAAAATAATTATCACTCGGAAGCTCTTTGCTGAGGCCTTTATCCTCTGCACCGATGATCGAAGTTAGGCCTAGGAGAAGGGTGATTGGGAGAATGGATAATTTCATGAAATGGCTAAGTAGCTTATTAGGTAAATGGTAAGAATTTGCTTTTTCACTTAGCAAGGAGAATACACTAAAGAGCCGGTCTGATAAAAGCAAAAGGAAGTTGGTATCACTCACCACACCTACGACTCGTGAAGCGTCGCCCCTAATCAAGATCTATATCCCTTTTTGATTTCGACGCCCCTCCTTAAATACCCGAAACAACAACCCCATTTTTTCCGGCTCCGGTCCGACCACTCACTCT
Organism: uncultured Luteolibacter sp.; assembly: GCA_963925255.1. GTDB lineage: Bacteria > Verrucomicrobiota > Verrucomicrobiia > Verrucomicrobiales > Akkermansiaceae > Luteolibacter. The sequence goes on along the minus strand of CAWUUP010000053.1, from coordinate 2,567 downwards.
ATCAACGGCCAAACAATTTCGTATATTCCTTTGGTTCTCGATTCGCTGGATTTTGTCATGGGCAAATGCGAAAGATGACAAGATGATTTGCAGTGTTATGAAAACATCCCTCCAATTCCTGCTTAGTTTGATTGTCGCCGGCGTGTCTTGTGCCGCTCTAGAAAAATGGACCAATAAGGACGGCAAAACTGCCGAACTTGAACTAGTCAAAGTGGTGGATAAAGACGGCGAGAAAGTAGGTGAGTTCAAGATGCGTAACGGCAAAACCGTCATGATCAAAGCCTCCGACCTATCGGAAGAAGCCGTCGAAAAAATCGCAACTTGGGAACCGCCCGCACCCGTTATTCAGGGTAAAACCAGTGTTTTTGATAAGTCACTGGATGGTAATCTACTGAAACTCGACGGTAAGTCGCTAAAGAGATTTGCCCTCACTGAGCGACCGAAGAAATTTTACGTCTTTTATTACACCGCTTCCTGGTGCGGACCCTGCCAACAATTCACTCCATCGCTGGTTGAGTTTTACGAAAAAAACAAAAATGATCATTTCGAGATCGTCCTCATCACCAGCGATCAGGACGAGGATGCAATGGAGAAATACGCAGTGGATAAGAAGATGCCATGGCCCATCTTAAAGTTGAAGGATGCCGAGTCCTTCAAAAAGAAATTCGATCATGGTGTCAATGGCATCCCATCAGTCATTGTCTGCGAACTAGACGGTAAGAATCTTGGTAATTACCGAGACCTCGTATCACTTGAGGACCTCATCAAATAACCATGCTCAATTCATTCCTCGATAGCTCGCCACATCGAAGCTCTTGAGGCCCGGCTAAAAGCCTTGAGTCCATCGAGCCATTTGGAGCTTGGGCCGATGGCCGCTCCGAGTAGAGCTCCGACGACTGCACCACGGTGGCAGTTGTCGCCGCCAACCATGGCGTTGGCGGTGATGGCGGCATCGAAGTTGTCGTGGTATTTCCAGGCGAGGTAGAGGGAGGCGGGCATGGACTCGGCGATGTAGCAGGCGGGGCTGAAACGCTGGCCGATGACATATGTATCCGGCTGCTGAGACCATTTCTCCGCCTTAGTTCCTGAGATCCAGTCGCCGGCTTCTTTCTGGATCGCCTCGCGAAGGGACATGCCTTCGCTGATGCGAAAAATGAGTCGGGCTAATGTGTCCGCGGCGCGCAGGACATTCGGGTGGGCGTGAGTGAGTCCAACATGTTGCTTCACAGCGGCGCGGAGTTCCGGGAGATCGAGTTTGCGAAGTACGAAGCAAAGCGCAGGGACTTGTGCGAGCCCCCCGATGTGCTCGTCCTTGATTGAACATTTGCGGGGTGCCTTTCCGCTGGCGTATTGGGTGAAGAAGCCGCGGTGGTATTCCTCCAAATAGGTATCGCGATGGGAGCCGGGGGTGAGCATGAAATCGATGTAATGCGAGAGCCATTCGTCAGGATCGTAACCTCCCTTGCGTTCGCAGAGACGGACGAGTTCGGTGGCGAGCTGGAAGTTCAGGGTGTTTTCCCCAGCCTTGAGGAACTGGTGGTAATGGATGCCGCGCTGTCCCCAATATTTCGCCTGGTCATGGAGGATCTCGCCTTTCTCGTTTAGGGCGGAGTATTCGGATCGCCAGAGAATGGAGCCCGTATGCGGGTTTTTCGGCGCGAGGTATGAGTTGATCTCCCCGTATTCCGACTTCAATGCCTCACGGTCGTAATACCAATGGACGGGCATGGCAGCAGCATCGGCGATGAGGGAGCCAAGGTAGGCGTTTTGAAAGGTGGTTTCATGCATGGGTATTGGGTAGTGATTGGAATATCCTTACTCCTTACTTTAGTTCGTATTCGCCAGCTGTTTGCTGCACTTTACCACCATGCGCATCATGGATGATTCAGTGGTGAGGGTTTTTACCTCTTCAAGTTTCACCCAACGCAGGTCGTGTGACTCTTCACTGACAGTAAAATCCAAGCAGCCATTAGCGCGCAGGACGTAGCGAACATCATAATGAAAATGCGCCGGCTCACCTTTACGTTCAGGAATGAGATGAATATCGATATCGAAAATGCCATCCCCTACTTGTGTGAAATCTGTTAGACCAGATTCTTCTTCGGCCTCTTTCATTGCAACGCCAAGCACATCGCTTTCGCCATCGGCATGTCCACCTAACTGCAGCCAGCGATCTAGTTTCCGGTGATGGGTAAGTAGCACTTCACAACATGTCGCATTCACCACCCACGCTGAGCCAGTGATGTGGCCAGCCGCTAAACTGCGCTCAAAACAGCAACTCTCAGAATTCACGAAGTTGGTGAATTCACGAATCACATCAGCCTCATCTGGATGGCGCGAGGCATATTCAGAAAGTTGATCGAGAAGTGATTGACGGTGCACGCGGCGGATCATGTGTAAGTATCTCAAAAAAGCAAGCCGCCCCGGGATAAAACCCGAGACGGCTTGTGATTAAATAGCAATGCGCTCAAAGACCGCAGCTAGAATTACTTTTTCTTAGCTGCTTTTTTAGCAGGCTTCTTAGCGGCTTTCTTTTTCGCTTTTGAAGTTGGCTGCTTTGGACTTGA
>CAWUUP010000052.1:0-4253 GCA_963925255.1 uncultured Luteolibacter sp. | reverse complement strand
CCTAGTTGAAGGCACAGACGCCACCGTCGTCCGCAAACGCCAGACGCTGGACGATTTGATCGAAGGCGAACTGTAAAAGCAGCCGCCGGAGGCCCTGGACTGCTGCAATCATTTGCAGCTCTATGAGTTGACTCCGATACTCACAGCCTTGGTCAGTACCTCGGGATACGAAATAATCACTTCTCCGTCAAAGCTGCCCCGACTTGTCGGGGTGAGCGACTACTGCAACCGAATCAACGCGAGTATTCCTTGCTACAAAGGATAAACAGAAGCTCAAGCTTCTTCGTCTTCAAGCGGAGCCTTAGGAAGCTTATCAACCTCTTCGAGTAGATTGACGATTTCAACACCCCGGATTGCGGAGTTATCGTGTTTGAAGCGTAAAACTGGCGTGGATTTTAAAACTACCCGTTTCATCACCGCCTTCTGAATCGAGCCGTGAGCTTTGTTGAGCTTCGCAATAATCGGCTCAGCAGAACCGCCGATCACGCCGATCCAAACTCTGCCTTCTTTGAGATCATCGGTGACTTCGACCGCACTGACGGTGACCATTTTACCGTGCCATTCGTAATCGTGTTGGATCACCGTGGAAATTTCACGGCGAAGCAGTTCGTTGACTCGATCGATACGGCGGGACATGGGGAAATAAATGCTGAAATGCTAAAAGACTGAAATAAGAAACTGATGAAAAGATGTCGTTTGCCGAGGAAATCTGAATTTCAGATTTTCAGCTTTATTATCAGAGCGTCTGCGCCACTTTTTCGAGAGTGTAGCACTCGATGATATCGCCTTCTTGATATTCGTTAAACTCACCGAGGCGGATACCGCATTCGAAGTTAGTTCTAACTTCGTCAACTTCTTCGTGGAAGCGCCGAAGGGTGGACATTTTGCCATCGAACACAGGGATGCCACCGCGGACAACGCGGGCGTGTGCTTTGCGATGGACTTTACCATCCGTGATAAAACAACCAGCAGCTTTGCCTTTATTGACTTTGAAAACTTGTCGGCACTCAGCGTGACCCATAATCAACTCACGAGACAGCGGATCGAGAAGACCGAGCATTGCCTCGCGAACTTGATCGATGAGTTCGTAAACGATCGAATAAAGTTTGATTTCAACGTTGGCCGCCTTCGCGGATTTCACGGCTTTCGCTTCCACTTTTACGTTGAAGCCAAGAATGATCGCTTCGGATGAGCTGGCGTAAGTAACATCGGATTCGGTGATCGGACCCGCAGCTGCGGTAATGAACTGGCAATCCACTTTTTCGGATTCAATGGCCTCGATGGCTTTTTTGATCGCCTCAACTGAACCTTGAACGTCACATTTGAGGATGATTTTGAGCTGATTTTTTCCGCCACCATCATTGACCATGCTGAACAGGTCTTCCATGCGGTTGCGATGCTGTGGCTTGAGGCGCTTCAATCTCAGCTCTTCCTGACGCTCGGAGGCAAGTGATTTCGCTTCGCGTTCCGTCTTCATCTCGGTCAAGTGATCACCGACATTTGGAAGTTCTTCGAAACCGATGACTTCGACAGGAGTTCCTGGAAGCGCTAATTTCACGCTCTCACCAAGATCGTTGATCAATGACCTAACTTTTCCTGAGAACGGTCCACAGATGAAAGGAGTGCCGACTTTTAAAGTACCGGACTCAACGATCACCGTAGCGGTGGTGCCGCGACCAGGAACGACTCGCGCCTCGATCACGCCAGCGCGTGTGGTGGCTTTTGGATTCGCTTTAAGCTCAAGCACTTCCGCTTGGAGAACAATGAGTTCGAGCAAATCGTCCATGCCCTCGCCTTTGATGGCGGAAATGCATGCGAACTCGGTATCGCCACCGTAGTCAGTGGTTTGCAAACCGTTTTCTGCGAGTTGCGATTTCACGCGCTCGACGTTAGCTGATGGAAGATCGCATTTGTTGATCGCGACGATGATCGTCTTCTTGGCTTTTTGTGCGTGTTTAATCGCCTCAAGCGTTTGCGGCATGATGCCGTCGTTGGCAGCAACCACGATGATCGCGATGTCGGTAATGCTCGCACCACGCTTGCGCATGTCTGAGAAAATGGCGTGACCCGGTGTATCGAGAAATGTGATCAACTGATCATTGTGGTTCACCTGATATGCACCGATGTGCTGAGTGATTCCACCTGCTTCGCCGCTGACCACTTTACTCTTCCGATAGTAATCGAGAATAGAGGTTTTTCCGTGGTCGACGTGACCCATGATCGTGACGATGGGTGGTCTGGTTTGGAGTAAATTTTCGGGTTCTTTAACCGGAGCTTCTGGCTCGACGATCACTTCGTCCACTTTATGGAAACCTTTTTCCTTATCGCGTTTTTCACGCTCAAAAGTGAATCCGTGAATCTCGCAAACCTGGGCTGCGATTTCTGGCTCGAGCGGCTGATTCGGAGCTGGGAAGACTCCCAGTTTAATCAAATCCGCCATCACGTTGAATGGTTTTAAACCAAGGCGTGCTGCGAGATCCGGAACCAAAATCGGGGGCTTGATGACAATCAGCTTCGAATCGGAAGAATCAGATGAATCGCTTGAGTCATCAGTCGCTGAAACCTGTGCCGTGGCAACTGGCGCGATGTCCTGATTTTTGATGAAGTTTGGATCGATTTCGTCCTTATCCAAAATCTTGGAAATGGTTCCTATAACTTTCTTACCCGTTACTGCAGCCTTTTTAGCCTTGGGTTTCTTTTCCTCAGTGAACAAGTCTAGAGCATTCGCTTTCGCAGTCTCCAGTTTACTAGGCGCGATTACGGTTTCAGCCTCCTTACGTTGACGCTCTCTACGGGAAGGCTTTTTCTGATCGTCGATAAGATCGAGGATTTTTTTAGGCTTGTTTGAGGTATTATCGCTATTTTTTGGCATCCGGCGTTCTGAGTATAAGAGTAATCGGTCTAGAGTTTTATCTGAAGGGTTGAAAAAAAGATGAGTCGAGAAATATTAGTTAGCGGCAGCTTCTCCTGCAGCGATACTTTTCGCTCTTTCCAGGATCGCTTCTGCTTCCTCAACGCTGAGCTCGAGTGAGCTCGTGAGGAATTCGACTGGCATATCAACAATCATCTCAGCACTAACTCCACCGAATAGAGTGAGTTTTGCGGCAAGTTCGTCGGTAATGCCAAGCTGCTCGCCCAAGGTGTGAGCAACTCCGCCAATTTTTTCTTTAAATTGTTCTTCCTTGGTCTCGTCTTTACGGACTTGGACATCCCAGCCCATCAGGCGTGAGGACAAGCGTGCGTTCTGGCCTTTTCTGCCAATCGCTTTGCTGAGATCTTCTTCGCTCACGGTGACGAGAACGATTTTCTCTTCTTTGTTTACGGAGATCGTGATCAGCTCAGCTGGCTTAAGCGCCTCGCGAACCAACTCAGCCGGATCTTCGCTCCAGCGAATGATATCGACTTTCTCGTTGTTAAGTTCGCGAACGATGTTTTTGACACGAGCGCCGCGCATTCCAACACAGGCACCGACTGGATCGACTTTTGGATCGGTGCTCCATACGGCTACTTTGGTGCGGAAACCTGCTTCACGTGCAATCGCACGGATCTCAACCGTGCGATCAGAAATTTCATTCACTTCGGCCTCAAATAGGCGGCGCACGAAGTTTGGATGACTGCGGGAAAGGATGATTTCTGGGCCACGGCCCTCGTTTTCAACAGCCAAGACGTAGCAACGAATGCGATCACCAATATTGTAATCTTCGCCTTGGACGCGCTCACGATTAGGCATGATGCCCTCGAATTTACCGAGATCGATCATTACGTCGTTGCGCTCGAAGCGGCGAACGGTTCCGGAAACAACGTCGCCGGCACGGTCTTTAAACTCCTCATAAATCATTTCCTTCTCCGCTTGGCGAAGGCGCTGCATCATTGTTTGCTTAGCAGTCTGGACGGCAATACGTCCGAAATCTTTAGGGGTAACGTTGAATTCCAGCACTCCGCCGACTTCGATTTCTGGGTTCTTTTTCTGAGCAATGCTGAAAGGAACTTCATTGAATTTGTCCATTTGATCGCCATCTGCCACCACATTGAGTGCTGCGAAAATCTTGGTATTGCCCTTTTTGGTGTCAACTTCAGCACGCAGAGTCTCGATTGCATCGGCTCCAGGAACCATTTTGCGATAAGCAGAAACGAAAGAAAACTCCAGCGCCGCAACGATCTTATTGCGGTCGATTCCTTTTTCTTTTTCGTAATATTCGATGAGTGCGACGATGTCGTTGGTCATGGCTAGCGGTGGACGGGCAGTTTGAGGG
>CAWUUP010000051.1:0-10570 GCA_963925255.1 uncultured Luteolibacter sp. | reverse complement strand
CATCGGCACTCGGGAACTTCTTACTACCGTTACCGTTCCAAATAACCAGACCATCGTCCTCGGAGGCTTGATCACAAGCAACGATAAGGAATCAGTCACTGGCATCCCCATCCTCAGTGACATCCCAGGACTCGGGCGCTTGTTCTCAACCAAAACCAAGGGCATCGAACGCGATGAACTGATGATCTTCATCCAGCCTTCCATCGTGAATAACGATAAATCTCTCAACTCTGTCCAAACCAACATGGATAACCGCTACGACGTATCAGACCCGGCCCGCATCTTTTCAGATGGCCCAGAACTCCCCCCACTTGTCGATCCGAGTATCGTTCCCAGCAGTGCGACCGATGCGAATAAACCCGCACCCATTCGCAAACCCAAGCGCCCCGTCCACAAGAGATAGGACCGCGCGAGTCCACTCGCGCATGATTTCATTGCTAAAAAAAGGAGTGCCGTCTCCCTGTAAGCCGGATTCTGTCCACCTCGGTTTTACCCGAAGCTGGACGGTCATTTCTCTCAACTCGGCTTGCGCCGAGCGCCCCGCTTGCGCGGAGTGCGACTAATACCCGGGAGTGAACGGACGAGCAGTCCTTTCCCTGTTATGTCTTGCACCACTTGGGGTTTACATTGCCACTCCGGTTACCCTCGGCGCGGTGGGCTCTTACCCCACCATTTCAACCTTACCTGATCTCTTGCGAGCCATCGGCGGTATATTTTCTGCTGCACTTTCCTTCCGCTTGTCTTTCGACTCACGTTCCCTGCTTTCACAGGGCAAGTTGCTCTACGGTGTCCGGACTTTCCTCAACGAGAACTCGCGCTCTCATCGCGACCGTCCAGGAGACGGCACAGACAGTAAACGCTGAAAAACCGAGATACTGAAAGCAAAATCTCTTCACCACTCACCCCGCTTCGCTCTATACAAGCCATAAATTTCAGAAATAGAAATCGAACCATAGATAAACACAGATGAACGCAGATATTCTGAGATTCCTAATTACTGGGCTTTCCAGCTATTCCGTGAGAGGAGAATTCTTCATACAATTTTCCTACGATCTGCGTTCAGCTGTGTTTATCTGTGGTTCATTTTTCTATCAGAAATATATCCAAAAAGAACCAGACAATCATCAGCAAACCCACGATCACTTTGACCAAAATCACCACAACATTTCCAACCACACTCCCCACACTAGAAACCGCAGACTCACGAGTTTCCTTTTTCGCAAATGCCTTTTCAAAAGCAAACGCCCCAATCAATGAGCCAAGCAATAATCCAAATAGCAGGAAAAATAGACCTGCAATTCCACCGACTAACGTAGCCAAAGTTTATACGGCAATGCCCGTGGCTGGGACTTGCAGTCCCAGTAAGTCGTGGGGACATTCTGTCCCCACGACTGATTCCGGTGTTCATAACTCACTCACTGAGATGCGGAGAAATATGAACTCAGAATTCCTGTTTCTAGATTGAAACTTAGGATTTCCTTACTATTCTTCCACCCATGCGCCACCTGCTCGCTTCATTATTTTTTGTCACCTCCATGCTCTACGCTCAAGAGGCTCATATCGTCGTCGAAGCGTATTCTGGAAAAGTTCTCTCCGCTTCAGGTGCCACCACCAAACGTCCCGTGGCTTCTCTAACAAAAATCGCCACTGCTATTGTGGCAGTCGATTGGGCGACTGCAACCCAAACGGATCTCGGGACAACCATAATTCGTATTCCTGAATCCGCTAGTTTATTGGGAAGCGCCACCTCACTTGACCTGCATGTGGGTGATACCCTGAGCCTCCGTGATGCCCTTTACGCTGCACTCCTTAGCTCTGATAACTTCGCTGCACTTGCCATAGCCAATCATATCGGAACTGATATTTTATCTCGCCGTAACAAAGCGGGTGATGCAGTAACCGCCTTTGTCGAAGAGATGAACAAACTTGCCAAATTCGTTCTGGCGAAAAACACCCGTTTCACAAATCCGCACGGCCTAGATCTCGAACCCAAGCCTGGCTACTCCACTACGGCCGATATCGCACGTTTCTCCATCCACGCGATGCGCCGCAATCCAATCACATTTATCACTCGCCAAACATTACGCGAAATTAAAATCAACGGAGTTGCGAAGACGATCAAGAATACCAATGAACTCGTAGGAGAAACTGGAATTCTTGGCGTCAAAACCGGCACCACCCAGAGATCCGGACCTTGCCTCTCTGTATGCATGGATCGCGATCCACTTGTTAGAATTAAACCCGACGGCAATAAAGGCGTCACCCCACGCCGTCTCATAGTGGTTATTCTTAACAGTCCAGATCGTTTCAATCGATCTCGCAAACTCCTCCGAGATGGATGGGCTTACTACGACGCATGGATCGCCTCCGGCGCTAAAGTCGAAAATCCTAAATACGAACTCTTAGCCACTCCCCCTCCTGTGAAATAACTCTTCTTGTTGTTTAGAGTTTAAAATTTAAAGTTTCGGAATTCATGCGCATCGGAATTCTAAATAGCGGCGGCGATTGCCCCGGACTCAACGCTGTCATCCATGGAGTTGTCGGTGCCGCAAATAAACTTGGTTGGGAGGTCATTGGTTTCAAAGACGGTTTTGAAGGCTTACTCCCCCCCGGTGATTATCGCTTCCTCAAACCCGAAGACACCATTGGCATCCTCAAACTTGGCGGCACGATCCTCGGCTCAACCAACAAAGGTCATTTCACCGCAAAAATTGGCACTGGAAATGTTGCTGAAATCCCTAAGGAAATCATCGACCGCGCACGCCGCACCATCGATCAACTCGAAATCGAAGCACTTATCGTCGTCGGCGGCGACGGTTCACTCACCACCGGACTACAGCTTTTCCGACTAGGTTGGCCAATTATCGGGGTTCCAAAAACCATAGATAATGACATTTCCGCGACCGCGATGACTTTCGGCTTCGATAGCGCTGTCACAACAGTCGTCGATGCGCTAGACCGACTCAACACCACCGCCGAATCTCACAAGCGAGTTATGGTGCTTGAAGTCATGGGTCGCCACGCCGGGTGGATCGCACTCTGGGGCGGTATTGCCGGTGGTGCGAATGTCATCCTCTTGCCAGAAATTCCTTTCTCTCTCCAAAAAATCGCCGACTTCATTGAAAATCGCGACGCGAATGGCCAACACGCTACATTGGTTGTGGTTGCAGAAGGTGCAAAAATGCCAGACGGCGAACTGGTCGCAATCGATAAAAACTGCGCCGGTGAAATCCGACTCGGTGGTATTGGCGAGCAAGTTGCCACCCGCTTACAGGAGCTTACCAAAAAAGAAACCCGCTCCACAACCTTAGGACACCTCCAACGTGGTGGCGCACCTACCGCCTTCGATCGTATCCTCGGAATGCGCTTTGGAGTCATGGCCGTCAACCTAGCTAAGCAAAAAGCCTTTGGACGTATGGTTTCCTATGAGGCCTACCACGTAGATTCCGTCACCATCGAGGAGGCTGTAAATCAACTTCGCCTCGTTGATCCCAACGGCGAAGTCGTCCAAGTCGCCCGTGCCGTCGGTATCTGTATAGGAGATTGAAATACCAATCTTATCTTCAAAATTCTGGATAACCTTTGGGGCATTTGGCACTTCTGCAGTAGATTCAGCAGCTCAGGCTAAAGGTTTTTAAAAAACTTCTAAACCGTTCTTGCCGTCTCTGTATCTCCTTCATAAGTTGGCGCAACCTATTCCATTGCGTGTCACAAACTGCTCCTCAACCCCACATCATCGGCATCCTTCCGGCTCGCTGGGGCTCCACCCGCTTCCCTGGGAAGCCTCTTCATCTCATCGCTGGAAAACCTCTCATCCAACACGTTTGGGAACGCTGCAAACTCGCAACGAAACTTTCTGAAATCATCATCGCAACCGATGATGATCGCATCGCTCAAGCTGTCACAATATTCGGCGGCAAAGCCGTGATGACCTCACCCAATCATCCTACCGGAACTGACCGACTCGCCGAGGCCATCCGACAAATTCCCCACGCCACTCACATTCTCAACATCCAAGGTGACGAACCTCTCATCGATCCCGAACTCATCGATAATTTAGCCACCGCTCTCTGCAACGACCCTAGCTTGGACATGGTCACCGCAGCGAATCCTCTCGATCCAAAAGATCCTGTCATCGCCGATCCCAACGTCGTAAAAGTCGTCCTCAAACTTAACGGCAACGCCCTCTACTTCTCCCGCTCCCCGCTGCCCTTTTTCCGCAACGCAGTAGAAGATCTCCAAGTGCTCCGCCACAAAGGCATCTACGGCTATCGCCGCGATTTTCTCGAAACCTTCGTCACCTGGCCTCCTTCTCCCCTCGAGCAAGCCGAATCTCTCGAACAACTCCGCGCCCTCGAAAACGGCGCAAATATTCGAGTCATCCTAACAGCCGACACCTCACCCGGTGTCGACACTCCAGAACAAGCTCTTGAAGTCGAAAGACTCCTTAGCATTTAACAGCATTCTCAAGCCTCTTCCTTGAAGTTTAAAATTTAGAATTTGAAAGTTATGAAATACATTTTTGTCACCGGCGGCGTGGTTTCCTCTCTCGGAAAAGGTCTTGCAGCAGCCTCCATCGGAACGCTCCTCGAAGCACGGGGCCTCAAAACCCTGATGCAGAAATTCGACCCCTACCTCAACGTCGATCCAGGAACGATGTCACCTTACCAACACGGAGAGGTCTATGTTCTAGACGACGGCGCAGAAACCGATCTCGACCTCGGTCACTACGAGCGTTTCACCTCAGGTGTGCTTTCACAGATGAACAACCTAACCTCTGGTCAGGTTTTTGATTCAGTGATCAAAAAAGAAAGACGCGGCGAATACCTCGGTAAAACGGTTCAGTTCATTCCTCACGTTACCGACGAGATCAAAGACCGCATGCACTCGGTCACCAATAACAATCCAGATGTAGATGTGCTCATCACCGAAATCGGCGGCACGGTTGGCGATATGGAAGGCCTGCTTTTCATCGAAGCACTTCGCCAGTTCGCATTAGAAGTCGGCAAAGAAAATGTCTGCTTCATCCACGTCACTTTGCTGCCTTACATCAAAGCAGCGGGCGAAGCAAAAACCAAACCCACCCAACAATCCGTCGCAAAACTCCGCGAGCTCGGTATTCAACCCGATATTATCATTTGCCGCACTGAAACGGATCTCGACGAAGACAACCGCCGTAAAATCGCGATGTTCTGCAACGTTGATAAAAAGAACGTCGTCGCTTTCCGCGATGTCGCTCACACGATTTACGAATGCCCGCTCGATCTCCGCAGAGACAAAATCGATCGCCTCGTCGTCGATAAGATCGGCCTCGGCCATACACCTTCACCCAACCTCGAAAAATGGGAGCGCTTCGTCCAACGTGTCATCCATCCGAAACATAAAGTCACCATCGCCGTTGCCGGAAAATACATTGAGCTCCAGGACGCATATAAATCCATCTACGAATCGCTCATACATGCCGGTGCCTATCACGACACCAAGGTTCAGATCCTTCGTGTAGAAGCAGAATCCATCGAAGACCAAGGTGCGAAAGCTGTCATCGGAGATGTCGATGGCATCCTTGTTCCCGGTGGTTTCGGAGATCGAGGAATCGAAGGGAAAATTCTCGCTGCAAAATACGCCCGAGAAAATAACATCCCTTATTTCGGCATCTGCCTCGGCATGCAAATTGCCACCATCGAATTCGCCCGCAACAAATGCGGACTTAAAGACGCCAACTCCACCGAGTTTAATAAATCCACCCCACATCCCGTCATCTGCCTCCAAGAAGAACAAAAAGGCGTCACAGATATGGGAGCTACCATGCGCCTCGGTTCATCCGAATCTATTCTTTTTGCTGGAACCAAGGCAGCAGATCTCTACGACAACGTCGATCGCATCAAAGAAAGGCATCGTCACCGCTACGAAGTGAATTCTGATTACCAAGATCGACTCCAAGAAGGTGGACTCGTAATCTCATCTGTTTCTGCCAATGACGGCTTGGTCGAAATCGTCGAACTTCCCGATCATCCATTCTACATCGGCGCTCAGTTCCACCCAGAATTTCTTTCCAAGCCAAATCATCCGCACCCGCTATTCTCAGGATTCATCGCCGCCGCTCTGATAAAAACCGGTAATCAGTGAGCCTAATTTTCCCTTATTATTTTGGGAAAAGCACATTTCCCGTGACAACTTCACGCTTGTTTAGAATCAGGTTGTATTCACTGACCCTCTCCTGAAACAACAAGAAATGCGGCGTTTTACGATGCTCATCCAGCGCCACATGATCATCGTAGAACTCAGCAAGAGTGAATACATTCCGTTCGGTTACGCTTTGTGAAATCATAAAGTTCCGACACCCTGGCTCATTTGCAATCGCATCAGCCGCCTCCTCGGTTAAGTAAGTGATGAATTTATCCACCTGTTCAGGATTTACCTCCACAACAATCACTAAAGAAATCATGGAGTAACCATGAAGCTTTGAATTGCTAATCGACAATAATATTTTGTGCAGAGCCCGAATCTCACCAAGGACCGCGAGTCTCCAGACTCGCAGTCTTATATAACTCAAATCAGCTTTCTTATTGAGCTTTAGCATCCAAATCCTAGATTCTCCTCTGCGTCCCTCCGCAACCTCTGCGACTCCGCTGTAAAGAAATCCGAAAAACCATGCACCCCGAGCTCCAAGCCCTTCTAAAAAATCGCCTAGCGATCATCGCGGATCACGTCTTTCGTGATCGCGATCCGGATGCACATCTCTCAGCATTGAAAGCAGTCTCCCAAGAAATCGATTCCTATTCGGAAGTTCATCGTTCCGAATTTGACGCCAAACTTCGTCATTACCTCTCAAATGCTTCCTACCAAAAAGCGCTCGGTTATTTATCCATATAACCCATCCCAACCATTAATCGCCTTATGAAGCTTTTAACACTTTGCTTTCTTCTCATCACTCCGCTTTTCGCTAAACCAAACATTATCTACATCATCGCGGATGATCTAGGATACGCCGACCTCTCTTGTTACGGTCAGAAAAATTTCTCCACCCCTAACATTGATCAACTTGCCGCCAATGGAATCCGTTTCACGAGGCATTACTCAGGAGCAACCGTCTGCGCTCCATCACGCTGTTCTCTGATAACTGGAAAGGACGGAGGTCATTCGGCTATTCGTGGAAACGGTGAATTCGCTCTTCCTGACAAAGAAGTATCCGTGGGTAAAATTGCAAAATCTGCAGGTTACAGCACAGCGATGATTGGAAAATCATGTGTCACAGGAAATACTCAAAGCCCAGAAATTGTACTGAGCAGCGGATTCGATTTTTTCTACGGCACAACAGATCACCGTGATGGTCACTTCAGATACCCAGAGTTTGTTTATCGCAATACCGAGAAAATATCATTCCCCAATAATAAACTCCACTCTGGTAGCGACTACGACGTAGATCATTACACAAAAGAAACTCTCTCATACATTTCAAAACAAACTGCTGAAAAGCCGTTTTTTATGATTGTCTCTTATCCTATCCCCCATGCTTCTGTCATTGCTCGCGAAACAGAATTAGAAAAAGTGCGTCCTCTCGTAAAAAATGAAGTTGCTGGAAAAAAAGGGCACTATACTCAAACTAACGAAGTCAAAGCCAACTACATCGGCATGATGAAATTTCTCGATGATTCTGTTGGTGACATTGTAGCGAATCTCAAAAAACAAAACCTATTAGATAACACACTTATCATTTTCACCAGTGACAATGGCCCGCACTACGAGGGCGGATATCATCCTGAACTTTTAGATTCAAATGGCCTTCTCCGAGGCGGAAAACGTGATCTCTATGAAGGCGGCATTCGCATTCCATGCATCGCTTCATGGCCAGCATCTATCAAACCTAACCAAACAACTGATCACCCATCTGCTTTCTGGGATTTCCTCCCAACGGTTTGTGATCTTATCGGTAAACCCATTCCAAAAAACATTCAGGGTATCTCGTTTGCTAGCACCCTGAATGTTTTTTGGCAAAGGCGAACAACCCACACATCCATATCTCTACTGGGAATTTCATGAAATGAACATCAGACGCGCCATCCAGGTTGGAGATTGGAAACTCGTCCAATACAACCTCGCTGTGCCCGGAAAAACCACCACTGAACTATACGACCTAAGTAAAGACATCAGTGAAAGGAACAACCTGGCTGATAAATATCCCGAAAAAACAGCAGAACTCGTGAAGCAAATTACCAAAGCCCGCATCCCTAACGCCAACTTCCCCATTCGGATTCTGGACAAAACTCAGTGACGGGTAAATGACTATCGATCAAATCTAAGTTAATGAACCGCAAAAATCATAGAGACCCCAAAGATATAAATCTTTTTTGCGATCTCTGCGGCTAAATTCATGCATCCCAAATCTTCGTGCTCCAAAACCTCCGCCTCTTAGACTTTCGCTGCTTTAGCTCTCTAGCTTTAGACACGTCGCCTGCTGGCGCCATTTTCACTGGTCAAAACGCCCAAGGTAAAACCTCTCTCCTTGAAGCAATCTGCACCCTGATCCGACTCCAATCCCCACGCACAAACCGACTCAATACCCTCACCAAAATTTCCGCTCCGGGCTTCGGCATCGCGGGCAATCCATGGGGACAGGAACGAAAAATCCAACAAACCTCGAAAGGACTAATACTTAAAACCGATGGTGAACCACGTCACTCGCGAACCGATTACCTCGCCGATGGTGGCCTAGTAGTTTGGATGGGAAATGAAGATCTCGGGCTGATTCGTGGACCCGGTGAATCGAGACGCAACTACCTCGATTTCCTGGGCGCCCAGCTCGATCCCAAATATCGCACCGCATACACCCGCTACCGCCGTGCTCTGAAAGCGAAAAATCTTTTACTTAAAGAACCCAGACTTCGCCTCCCCGAACTACTCGCCTACGAGGACATCCTCATCGAACACGGCACTTATCTCACCCAAAGCCGCCAACAACTCATCGCCGATCTCTCACCCCTAGCCGCCGCAGCCCAGATTGATATTTCTGGGAAAAACGAAGAGCTAACCCTTTCCTATCTTCCCGCTTCAGGTCCCTCGATGAAGGAATCGATCCTGCAAGCCCGCCAGCGCGAAACCAGCACTCGGCAAGCGGTCGTCGGCCCACATCGCGATGATTTCTCGATCCGTCTACACGGCATGCCCGCCTCAGATTATGCCAGTGAAGGGCAACAACGCACCATCGCACTCGCACTCAAACTCGCACAAGGCGATCTTTTACAACAACGCTGCACCAAGACCCCGATCTATCTTCTAGATGATATTTTCGGCGAACTCGATCCCGCTCGTCGCAACGCTTTGCTCCATCACCTCCCAGTAAACGCCCAGAAATTCATCACCACCACTCATCTCGGCTGGATGGAATCTAAAAGTCCGGTTGCGCCCTTACCCATTTTTGAGGTCAACAATCACACGATTACGCCTCGTTCATAAAATTCATATCCATTTGAATATATTCGGTCTGATCTACGTCCTTGAGCTGAATTATACCTTTTCTTTTTGCGAACGACTTCTATTTTAAAAACATGATAACGGTTAATTTGGTATTATGCAGCTTTGCTCTAACGCTAATTTCCCATGGGCAGATCAAAAGAGACAAGGAATCACTCCTAGAATCAGATCCTGGTGTCATTTATCTCAATCAAGTCTTCGCTAAACCCTTGAAGCTTAACGTGATCGAGCAGTCACAGGTGTTTTCTGACAAAGATGGGAGCCATCGTTTGGGATTCTTAAAAGCCGATCAAGTCGTGGAATTAGAGAGCATGACCGAAAGAGCTTACCGAGTTCGTGGCCAAGGCACCAAAGATGGCATCGCGGGTTGGGTTTCCCCAAAAGCCTTTTCTCATCCCGATAAAGACTTCATCGAAAAACTGAAAAAAATTTATGAACGACAAATTACTGTAAACGAGATCATCAAAAACAAAGGCCTCGCTATCGGCATGACCCCGAACGAAGTGCAACTTTCACGCGGCAAGCCCACAAAAACCACCATGCGTGTCACTCAAACCGGTGAATCAGGAACTTGGGAATACATCGATTACAATGAGATCAAACACTACATCACCAAGATCGATCCTGTCACGAGCCAAGCATACCGCCAACTCTCACACATCACTCAAGAAGAGACTGGCAAGACAACCGTGGAATTTAAAGACGGAGCAACTAGTGCTTTAGAAGAAATGAAAGACAAAGGTCCAGGTAACGTGAAAATCATCGTTCCGCCGATTGTTATTAGTTGGTGAGTTATGATAATGCGCACGTGACAATCCCGTCACATCGTCCCCCTCGTAAGTTTCCACTCCAGAGCGCTTGTAGTGATGCATCATATGGAGCTGTTTCTCATCGATGCCATTGGCCCGTTTTTTAGGAACTATAAAAAAAGCCGGATCAACTGGTCTAAGATTCCCTTTCCTCATCTTCTCACCTCCGGCCCTGAGGCCACCCAACAATGGCGGCGCATCCACCAAGATATGCGCGATTTCGCACGCGAAGTCACCTCGCTAGGTTACAATGCCGTCACACTCGATGACCTCGCCCACCTCGCGACACA
>CAWUUP010000050.1:0-3535 GCA_963925255.1 uncultured Luteolibacter sp. | reverse complement strand
GATCTCCACGCTCCTCAGATCCAAGGATTTTTCGATATCCCCGTGGATCACCTCTATGCAAAACCCGTTCTGATCAACTACCTCCGCGAGCGTCATCCGGACACCTCAAACCTCACCGTCGTCTCCCCTGATGTCGGTGGAGTAAAGATGGCACGCGCTTACGCTGATGCCCTCGGCGCAGAACTCGCCATCGTTGCAAAACACCGTATTTCTGCCACCCGCGTGGAAGCCATGAATGTCATCGGCGATGTCAACGGCCGCGATGTCCTACTCGTCGACGACATGACCGAAACAGCAGGAACTCTCACCGCCGCCGCTGAAATCCTTCACAAACACGGTGCGAAACGCATTTTTGCCGGTGTCTCACATGCGATTATCAGTGAACTCGCGAATACACGACTTGCGAATTCTCACATCGAAGAAATCATCACGACCGATTCCGTGCCGCAAGCTTGTGGCCCGAAAGTTCAGGCCGTGACCATCGCTCCTCTTCTCGGAGAAGCCATTCGTCGCATTAACGGCGGTCAATCGGTCACTTCGCTTTTCTCTGTCTGAAGCGGCATTGAAATTGCTACGTCTCATTACCCCATGCCTCAATCCACTCGCGAAGAACTACGCATCGCTGGCTTCGATCTCATCGACGAACGCCTCACCTACCTGCTTGGGTGCTTGAAGGATGCTCTGTCGAGCGCAGGTGAAACCGAATTACTCGCTCACATGCCATGGTCTGGCGATGTCATCGATCCTGATGTAGCTCTCCCTGAAGCCCTGCCAAAACTCTATTCCATCGGCTTCCAGCTTCTCAACATGGTCGAAGAACGCGTCGCCGCAGAAATTCGCCGCGAGCGGGAAAAAGCACTCGGTGCAGATTCCATCCGCGGTCTTTGGCCTCAGGCTCTGCGAGACCTTTTAAAAATTGGACTCGAACCTGAGAAAATTCTCGATGTCCTCAAAGAAGTCCACGTCGAGCCCGTCCTCACCGCCCACCCAACCGAAGCCAAACGCGAGTCCGTCCGCGCCCGCCAGCGAGTGCTTTACGAGGAAATGGCTCGCAACGAGTATCCGAAATACACGGATAGGGAAAAACGTAGAATCCGCGAACGTGTGGTCACCACTCTCGAAACTCTCTGGCTAACGGCTGAAATCCATACAGTCCGTCCAGACATCAACTCAGAATTACGCAACGCCATCCACTACCTCCGCGATCTTTTTCCCTCTGCCGTCAACCGCCTCGATCTTCACTTCACCGAAGCATGGCGCGACGCTGGACTACCGCTCGATCTTCTTCGCTCGGCAGGAAACATTCCCCGCTTGTCCTTCGGTTCATGGATTGGCGGCGACCGCGATGGTCACCCTCTCGTCACACCATCGGTCACGGAACATAGCCTCGTTGAACTCCGCATCGCCGCTTTCCAACTGCTCGAGAGGGAGCTAGGGGAGTTAGCTTCACAGCTAACCGTCTCACGACAAGTCGTCGATATTCCAGATGAACTCCAAGACCGTATCGATGAACTGAGCATCATCATTGGCAACGATAAAGCGGTTAAAGAAATTCTCGATCATCAGACGGAAGAACCATGGCGACAACTTGCCAACCTAATGGCTCTGCGTCTGCGTGAGCAAATCAATGGAAAACTTGGTTATGTTTGTTCCGCACAACTCGTCGCAGATCTCGATCTAATTTCCAGCACACTCAAAAACTCGGGTTGTAAATTACTTGAAGAACAAGCCATTCGCCCCGTGCGCCACAAAATCGAAATGTTTGGCTTCCATCTCGCCAAACTCGATGTCCGCCAGAACTCAGAATTCCACGATCAAGCAATCGCTGAAATTCTAACCGCGGCAGGAGTGGCCGACGGAAAAAATTTCGCCGCCTGGCCAGAATCTCAACGGATCGAGTTTCTGAATAACGAACTCAATTCCACCCGTCCCTTCCTACATGACGGTTCAAAAATTGGCGAATGCGCAGACAACGTCCTAGATACTTACCGCGTCCTAGTGCGCCACATGGCGGCATGGGACAAGGACGGTCTTGGATCGTTGATCATTTCCATGACTCGGAAACTCTCCGATCTATTGTCTGTCTACCTACTCGCACGCGAAGCAGGCCTCATGCAGCACAGCGACCAAGGCATGATCTGCCCGCTTGAAGTGGTTCCACTTTTCGAAACAATGGATGATCTAGCGAACTCTGCAGGGATTCTAGAAGCATTTCTCGATCACCCCCTTACCTCGCGTTCGATCCGTGCTATGCAACAGCCGCAACAGCAAGTGATGCTCGGCTACTCAGATTCTAACAAAGACTGCGGAATCCTCGCCGCACAAGTCGCCTTGCACCACGCGCAATCTGCACTCACCAGGGTTGGTCAGTCAAAAGGCGTGAAACTTTGTTTCTTTCACGGCCGTGGCGGCACGATTTCACGCGGCGCAGGTCCAACTCATTGGTTCATGGCGGCTCTTCCTCACGGCGCCATGTCCGGCAGCTTCCGCATGACCGAACAAGGCGAGACGATTGCTCAAAAATACGCAAACCTCGCCAACGCGACCTATAACTTAGAACTCCTGCTTGCTGGTGCAGCCATCAATACAGCAAGACACAAGTATCTCCCAGAAACGCTGGATCCAGCAGAGCGTTTCCTCGCCATTCTTTCTTCATCCTCACAAAACGCCTACCAATCCTTGCTGCGCTCTGATGGCTTTATCGATTTCTATCGCCAAGCCACTCCCATCGACGCCCTCGAAAACGCGCGTATCGGCTCTCGCCCCGCACGCCGCACCGGAAAGAAATCACATTCCATCTCCGACCTCCGTGCTATTCCTTGGGTGTTCTCATGGACCCAAGCACGTTATTATCTCCCTGGCTGGTTCGGTGTTGGAAGCGCTCTTGCGGAATTAAAAAAAGCATCTGAGCAAGATTTCGCTGAACTCAAAGAAGCCCTCAAACATTCCACCTTCCTCTCCTACGTCCTCACCAACGTCGAAACCAACCTCGCTTCCGCGAACCTCGAACTCATGCACGCCTATGCTGAGTTGGTAACCGATCCGAAAATCCGTGCGTTGTTCACTGAAAAAATCACCGCCGAGTTCGAACTCACCCGCAATCTTCTAACAGAACTCTTCGATGGCTCCATGGATGATCGTCGTCCACGCATGGCTAAAACTCTAGAAATCCGCGAAGCACCTCTCAAAGTTCTGCATTACCAGCAAATCGCATTACTCAAGGAATGGCGCAGCAACATCCACAGCGAAGACCAAACCGCTGCAGATGCGCTTCTACCTAAACTGCTACTATCCATCAACGCCATCGCCTCAGGACTGCGCACGACGGGTTAACGCAAGATCTAGAGAATAGACTAGCGAAGCAAACGCCGCAGGCTCTGGACTGCTGGGATGATTCCTAGCTCTTTCAAGAGGGCATGATTTATGACACGTGGCGTAATGACCTAGAATTTAGAGTGATCGAGCCAAACCTAAAGAGCTGCAAATGATTGCAGCAGTCCAGAGCCTCTGGCGGGTATCAATCTAATTCCGATTC
>CAWUUP010000049.1:0-13214 GCA_963925255.1 uncultured Luteolibacter sp. | reverse complement strand
AAGCACCTCTGGTTTCCACGGCATTGATGACAGCTGGATTTGCGCAAGCGGCAGGTGTCCCAGAAATTTTCGCAGCCACACCTTGTGGAGCAGATGGCATTGTGAATCCAGCTTTGTTGTTTGCGCTGAAACAAGCAGGTGTAACTCAAGCGATCAAAGTGGGCGGTGCGCAAGCCATTGCCGCGATGGCGCTCGGGACAAAAACGATCGCTCCAGTGGATCGAATTTTCGGACCGGGAAATCGATTTGTGGTCGAGGCTAAACGTCAGCTCGTTGGTGCGGTATCCATCGATCTTCTTCCAGGGCCTAGTGAGATTCTCATTCTAGCAGATGCATCAGCAAAAGCTGCTTACATCGCCGCGGACATGCTCGCGCAAGCTGAGCACGGTGGCGACAGTGCGGTGGGCTTCTTAACAACATCCAATGCGTTGTTAGAAAGAGTTCGCTTAGAAATCGAAAAGCAAACAGCTCAGTTGAGTCGATCGAAAATCATCAAAGAAGTTTTGAAAACTAGCACCTTCTTGTTACATTTGAAATCGATGGATGAGGGTATTGCGATTGTGAATGCGTTTGCACCGGAGCACCTTTCATTGATTGTTAAAGACGAAGACGAAGTGCTTGCACAAATTCGTACAGCGGGTGCGATTTATCTCGGTGCGGATTCTCCCGTTGCGGTTGGAGATTTCCTCGCGGGACCCAGCCACACTTTGCCAACTGGTGGAGCGGGTCGCTCTTTTTCCGGACTTCGCGCGGACCAGTTCCAACGTCGCACGAGTATTGTAAAAATGGATAAACGGGCAGTTGAGAAATCATTGTCGGTGATTGAAGAATTCGCACGACTCGAAGGATTGGATGCACACGGAAAATCGACTTTGATTCGCCTAAAGCGTTGATTTTACTCTCATGGATCAGCTATTTAAATGGCCAGATTTTCTCGATGAATTTGCAGAGGTGGCTTTGCGTCAGGGATTTTTTTCTGAGATTTTATTGGATACGCAAGACGGGCCATTGATGGTGTGGGAAAAGAAAGGCGAAGGTTCAGTCGTCTACGCTTCCTCTGGAATACATGGTGACGAACCCGCTGGACCATTAGCTTTGTTAGAAATGATGCGATCAGGAAGTTTTTCAGAAAAACATCATTGGTTGATTTGCCCAGCGTTGAATCCGACAGGGCTTGCGATGGGTCGGCGTGAAAACCGGGATGGGTTCGATTTAAACCGCGATTATTTAAATCAAATCACACCAGAAGTTGCTGCGCATACGAGTTGGTTTAAGCGGAAACGCATACCGGATGTATTTGTCTCTCTTCACGAAGACTGGGAGACGCAGGGTTTTTATTTTTATGAAATCAATTTGAAGGATGATCAACCACTGCGTGCAGCAGAGATTCTGGAGGCTGCGGCTCTAAGTTTTGAACCTGAGTCTGGCCCTGATATCGATGGACATGAAGCTCGCGAGGCGGGTTGGATTTATCATGGCGCGGAAGCGGATTTGCCAAACGAATGGCCGGAGGCGATCTATCTCGCGAAACAAGGCTGCCCATTGTCGTTCACTTTCGAGACCCCAAGCCAGGCGGACTTTGGTAAGCGTGTTGCGGCGCATGTTTCTGCCTTTCAAAGACTGCTGAGCCTGATTGGATGAGCGGGCATTCATTTCCTTTCACTATGAAGATTCTCATTACAGCAGGCCCAACCCGTGAGGCGATCGATCCAGTTCGTTTTCTGACGAATCGTTCATCGGGAAAAATGGGATATGCGATTGCCGAAGCTGCGGTGCATGCGGGGCATCAGGTATTATTGGTTTCCGGACCGACCTCGCTTGATGTTCCGGCTGGGGTGGATTTCATTCCCGTGGAAAGCGCGGCGGAAATGTATGAGGTGGTGGCAAGATACTTACCGAAAATGGGTGCTGCATTCTTTGCTGCTGCGGTAGCTGATTTTACACCTGCGGAGATTTCCTCCCAGAAGATCAAGAAGAGCGGGGAAAAGATGATTTTGGAATTAGTAAAAACCAAAGACATCCTCGGTTCGGCACGTGACCCGTTTGGTTTCGAGGGTTTCTTGACAGGCTTTGCGGCTGAGACAGAAAATCTCGAAGCAAACGCTCGAACGAAGCTAGAGAATAAAGGTTGTGACCTAATCGTTGCAAACGATGTTTCTCGGTGCGATATCGGTTTTGATTCCGAGGAAAACGAAGCGTTGCTTGTATTTAAAGACAGGATCGAGGTTTTTGATAAAGCCCCTAAGCATGACCTTGCGATGTATCTCGTATCGATGATTGGTGAATGATTCGTGGAGGTATGTGACGTCATTGTGCAGTTGGAATAGTCTCTGTATTCGGCTAACTTAAGAGGGTAAAGGTTTACGCAATCATTATTCCAGATTACAAAACTTAGGCTCTGTAGCTTATTGTCAGAGAAAAAGTGGAGACTAATAGCATAGTCCATATGGATCATTTCGTTCCTGTAATCCTCTGGAAGCATAGAACGCAAATAGAGAGCAGAAGGGCTTGGGCTCATTTCATATAAAATCCGCTTAATGGGTTAATAAATGATAAAAGTTTAGCTCTGCTCTTGCCATGGGCTGATTTTTACGTGTACTAGCAACCATATGAAATTACATTTCGTCTCAGCCATCTTCTTAATTGCGACCTTAACTGCGTATTCCGCGATCACCCTAAACGCGACCGATAACTCAGCTGCCGTTACCGATCCTACAGCTGCCCCAAAGCTCGATGCATCTAGCCCTGCTGCTGAAGCTTATACTGCATATGAAGCAGGTGATCATACCAAGGCAGTTGTAATCGCTAGGCCACTCGCAGAGAAAGGTGACAAGGATGCAATTTACCTTTTAGGTTTTGCCTATGAAAACGGACAAGGCGTTGAAGCCTCACGTGAGAAAGCCATTGAGTATTATCGCAAGGGTCAGGCAAAAAATCATGCTGACTCAACCTATCGTTTAGCTGGCATCTTGTTGTCATCGGGCGGCGATCTTGCACAAGAAGGCAGAGAGGTTCTCGAAAAACAGGCAGCAACTGATCCAACAGTTGCCGGACGCATCCTTGGCGAGGCTTATCTGCTAGGAAAATTATCTCCTAATCCAGCTCCAGAGACTGCCGTAAAGTGGTGGTCAAAAGCAGCGAGCGCTGGAGACGTGCCGTCCATGGTTTTGCTTGCCCGTTTGTATGATGGTCAGCTTGGCCAAACTCCTCTCATCAATTCTAAGACAGCTTATGAGTATTTCCTCAAAGCAGCAGAGAAAGGTGATTCTAGTGCGATGGTAGCTGTTGGAATTCGACTTTTAAAAAGTGATGCCGTTGCTCCCGATGAAAAAAAAGGCACCGAGTGGCTCAATAAAGCAATCGAAGCTAAAAACTATGCAGGCTGGCTCGCTCTTGGTGATTACAAAGCAAACATCAAAAATGATCCGAAAGCGGCTCTTGAGTTGTTTGATAAGGGGGCTGAGGCAGGTCATCCAGAATGCATGCTCAGAGCGGCATCTTTCTACATGGAAGGCAAAGGCACTAAAAAGAATACGGAAGTTGCGATTGAGCTCTTAGAAAAATCAGCCGAAGCAGGAAATGCTCAAGCGCACCTATTTTTGGCATCAAGCATTTTAGCTGAAGAGAAACCTGATGTCGGAAAAGCCTACGTGCATCTTTTGACATCGGCTAACTCGGGCATGCCTCTCGCTCAGAACGAGCTCGGACTTCTTTATCTCTCAGGAAAATTAGGAGTCGCCGATATCTCTGCTGCTATTTCATGGTTCGGTCGTGCAGCGCAGTCAGGTTTTGCTGCAGCACAAAATAATCTCGGAGCGTTGCATGAGAGAGGTGCGGGTGTGCAACAGAGCTACGAAAACGCAGCTAAACTTTACACTCTCGCTGCCCAACAAGGTAATCAAAGCGCGATGCTTGCCCTAGCTCGCTTCAATGCAGACGGTGCAGCTATGCCGGTGAATAAATCACTCGGTTGGGCGCTTGCAAACTTAGCTTCTGAGGCAGGTGAAAAAAGCGCAGCAGATGTCATCAAGAATATTGAAAAAGGCATGAGCAGAGAAGAGCTCGCGAAAGGCAAAGAAGAACTGGATCGCATCAAAGCTGAACAGAAGAAGGCGGCTAAGTAATAGATTCAGGGTAGGGCGCTCTCGACGATAGCCCTACCTGCGTTGTTCCAGTTTTTTGACTAAATCCTCAACCACCTCTGTTGAATGCTTGGCTGAAATTGTGATTCTCAAGCGTGCGGTATCTTTGGGGACCGTCGGGAAGCGGATAGCTGGGATGAGATAACCGTTTTGTTTAAGTTCCTCAGATGCAGCTAACGCCTTTTGATTGTCTCCAAGGATAATAGGTAGAATCGCGCTCGGATGATTTAGCTGAAGGATAGAAATGTTTTGGAACAATTGTTCTCTTAACGCGTTACCTTCTTTTGAACGGATCATCTGTATCGCTGCGATCGCAGCATGCGCCAGTGCGGGTGGCGGGGAGGTAGAATAAATAAAAGGCCTAGCGCGGTTAATGATGAGATCGATCCAATCACGCGATGCAGCTAGGTAACCACCTGACAAGCCAACTGCTTTACTCAGGGTTCCCATTTGAAAATCAATTCGATCCTGTAACCCAAGTTCTTCGGCAAGACCCATGCCTGACGGCCCGAGCACGCCAACGGCATGGGCTTCATCTAATAAAAGTTTTGCGTCATGAGTCTCGCAGAGTTCGACGATTTCCCTCAGCGGGCAGAGATCACCATCCATGGAAAAGATCGATTCAGTAACAACCAAGATTCGAACGCTTGGATGCTTGCTGCGGAGTTTTGATAGCAATGATTCGAGTTGTGCCAGATCGTTGTGAGCGAAAACGCGCAGCGTGGCTTGAGAATGCCGGGCGGCATCGATCAATGATGCGTGCGCAAGACGATCGAGGATAACGTAGTCGCCTTTTCCGACGATGACCGGAATGGTTGAGAGAGCTGTTGTATAACCTGAACTAAAAGTCAGAGTTGCTTCGGTGTGTTTAGCGGCAGCAAGGAGGTTTTCTAATTCAATATGTGCACCAAATGTTCCAGTGACGAGCCGTGATGCGGCAGAGCCGGTTCCGTATAGTTTGATGCCATCGATAAAAGCGTCAGAAATTTCTGGATGAGTGGAAAGACCCAAGTAATCGTTTGACGCGAAGTTCCAAAGTTCACATCCATCACGTTGAATGCGGAGATCTTTGGAGGTATGAGCGATGGGATGAAGCGATCGTAGAAGGTAATCATTCGCCAATTGCTCTAATTCTTGGCGCGGTTTCATGGGTAAAATCTGATCGAGAAAAAATAGAATCCTTACGGAGCCGTAGGTTGATCGAGAGCCCAACGTAAGAGTCTCTCGGAATCGTTCCAGATATTTGCGCTGTTAGATTTCAATACGACGCAAAGAACAGAGCGCCCATTGACCTCGCCTGTGGAAATTAGGCAGCGTCCGGATGCGTTCGTGGTGCCGGTTTTCATGCCGTTGATGAAACTAACCTTCTTAAGTAGCTTGTTCGTATTTTCAATTTTGCAAATGCGGCCATCGCAGTAATGAAAATTATAGGCCTGAGTATTGAAGTAAGACCGTAACAGGGGGCTTTGGTAAGCATAACGAGCGGCGATCGACATATCTCGTGCGGTTGAATATTGCCCTGGCTCAGTTAGGCCGTTTGGATTCACAAAGTTAGAATTTCTCATTCCGAGTTGCTGACACTTGCGATTCATCAGGACAGCAAAACCTTGGACACTGCCTCCGATGTCACGCGCTAGGGCGCGGCTCACGTCATTTGCACTTTTCACCATTAGGACCTTCAGTAACTCACGGCGGGTGTATTTCTCGCCTGGCTTGAGGTATAGCTTGGTCGGTTCACAAGCGCTGTCATAATTTGTTATCGTGACGGTCTTATCTAGGTTTCCTGCATCCAAGACGCACAATGCGGTGATGATTTTCTGGGTGGATGCGACAGGGCGCTTTATGTCGGCGTTCTTGGCGTAGAGGTTTAGATTCGTCGCTAAATCTACCACCAGCACGCTTTCAGCAACGACCTGCGGAGGGGGAGTTCGCGGAATACTAGCAATATGAAGTGGATTTGGCTGGACGGCTTGTCCTCGCAATGGAGGGGATGGATTGACGCTACATGAGCTAAATGCCATGGAAATCGATACACTCAAAAGAAGGGGATATGCGATTCGGCGCAGAGCTGACATATCGGGAAGATGTGGGAGGAGGAGTTTGTGGTCAATCTTGATTGAGAGCAGGCAGCTTAAATTCCTTCTTGCGTATAGCCTAGAATACAGCGTATTTTCACAACGTAAGCCCAATGGCTGCGAGCTTTAATACGCAGCTAATTTTTCAGTGATGATATTTTTGAAACGCCACCTTGCCCCAATGAACGCCACTTCCTTTTGTTGCGGTCTTCTTGTTAATTTTTCATGACTTGCCGTTTCAGTCATTCACGTAAACTTTCTTCGTTCCGGTTAGCCGCGGTGCATATGCACAGTTGTTTGCCGGAACGTCGCATCAACACATCCGGAGGATAAAGCCATAGCTAAGCCACAAAATAACAGTAATAGGGGTCGTTTCCGTGACATGACACGGATTAACGATCGGATCCGCGCACCCAAAGTCAGAGTCGTCAATGCAAACGGCGAGCAACTTGGGGTGATGTCGTCACGTGAAGCTTTAGCCAAAGCCCAAGCCGTTGGCTTGGATTTGGTTGAAATTGCAGGGCAGGCAGATCCGCCGGTTTGTAAGATCATCGATTACGGGAAATACAAATATACCCAGGCCAAGCTCAAGAAGGGCAAGTCAAAGGCTTCGACCAAGATGAAGGAAGTGAAATTCCGAGTCGGCACGGGTGATCATGATTACAACATCAAGCTCGGACGGGCAGAGTCATTCTTGGAAACTAACCACAAAGTGCGTTTCGTTCTCCAATTTAAAGGGCGCGAAAATGCTCATAAAGAACTCGGATTTGTGGTTTTCAAAAGGATTATCGAAGATTTGAAAACGATGGCGGCAGTCGATCAACCACCTCGTTTGGGCGGTAGATCTGTTGCTATGATTTTATCACCGCTTCCAGTTCATCAGCGTAAGCGTCATTTCCAACTGTTCCATGGCGAACTCATCGAAGAAGACGACCACGATGAAGAGGAGGATGAAGAATTCGTCGATCCTGAGGATCATTCTGAAGTTGCCGTTGAGGATCATTCTGAAGCTGCCGCTGTGAATCAATCGGAACCGAAAGAGTCATGAGTGAAATAGGTCTTATAAGTCATATAGGACCTATGATCTGAGGCAGTCAATTCAACCGATAGATGTACGGAACTTTTAACGACCTGTTTGCGAGTCTGAAATCAGGAGCCGAACCATGGCTACTGTTGTTTGATATAGACGGAACCTTGGTCGATACTGGCGGTAAGGGTATGTCAGCACTAAAGAAAACGGCAAACGAAGTTTTCGGCAGTGACGGCCCACCGCTGGATCTCGCTGGCTCGACGGATTTAGGAATTCTAGCGAATCTCTATGTTCACTTTGAAGTCGAGCCGACCGAGGAACGGACTCATCGATTTTTCGA
This sequence comes from uncultured Luteolibacter sp., assembly GCA_963925255.1. Classification (GTDB taxonomy): domain Bacteria; phylum Verrucomicrobiota; class Verrucomicrobiia; order Verrucomicrobiales; family Akkermansiaceae; genus Luteolibacter. The sequence continues at coordinate 5,627 of CAWUUP010000049.1, read as the reverse complement.
TATCTATCACAAGCATTTGGAGGATGGCTTGGAGCTCAATCCATCTGAAGGGAAGGTTCTGGACGGAGTCTTTGAGCTATTGGAGGAGATAGCGATCCATCAACACGCGCAGCTTGGGTTGCTTACCGGAAATACAGAACTCGGCGCCGAGATCAAACTGCGCCACTACGGCTTGCATCAGCATTTCAGCTTCGGAGCCTATGGATCAGATCGTGCAGATCGAAATCTTCTCGGACATATCGCCCTAGAACGAGCATTAGCCATGACCGGAAACTCATATACTCCAGAGCGGACACTCATTATTGGAGATACTCCTAAAGATATCGCATGCGCTCACGCAATTGGAGCTAGGTGTCTAGCTGTGGCGACTGGGCACTTCTCCGCAGAGCAATTAGAACAGGCGGGAGCAGATTGGGTGATTGGATCGCTTTCAGAATTTTTCAGTAAGGATGAAGTTCCTGGTATTGATATAACCAAGTCGTGAGTTTTCAGTTTGCCGATTTACGTTTGATTTTGGGATGAAGATGTAAGAGGGAAGGCCGCACATGCTCTGGGTAGGTTCCTATCAATTAACCTCGATATGATTCTAGCTTTAAGAGAGTGTTTGCGATGTGGTGAATGATCGGAGCTAACCTTGAGAGCTGCAAATGTGTGCAGCAGTCCAGAGTCTTCGGAGCTCAATAAGTCTGATGACAGTCGGAGCTTAGTTAAATAGCTTGTTAGATCGGCCGCTTATTATTAACCGACATGTGATTGAGTAACTTTTGGTTAAACTCATCTGCCATGTTGTAGCCGAGGCGGCGGAGTTGTTGGTCGAGTGCGGCGATTGCGACCATGCGTGCGGTGTCGCGGCCGGGACCGACGGGAATTTCGACGTGAGCGACTTGTTGACCGAGGAGTTCGTAGGAACGAGATTCAAGGCCAATGCGATCGACCTCATTGAGATCGGATGCGGGTTTGAGAGTGACGACGAGATCGAGGCGCTTGTCTGGGCGAATGGAGGCAAGGCCGTAGAGATTGGCGACGTTGATAATGCCGATGCCACGGATTTCCATGTAGCCGCGTGAGAGGTCGGGGGAGGTAGCGATGAGTTCGCCACCGACGTGTTTGATACGAACCATATCGTCTGCGACCAATGAGCCGCCGCGCTCGAGAAGACCGATGGCGGTTTCTGATTTTCCAGAACCGCTTTTGCCGACGATGAGAACTCCGATGCCGCGCATATCGACCATGCAACCATGCATGGTAACGGTGGGAGCGAATCCATGCTCAAGGCTGATGGTGGCAGCATTGAGAAACTTCATGGTGATTTGTGAGGTGCCGAATACGGGGATGGAATGTTCTTTCGCCACTGCCATGAGCTCGGGGCCGAGCACCGCACCGCGGGAGACGATCATGCAGGGAATGTCGCGTTCACACATGCGGCGGAAGCGATCGACCCGCATTTCTTCAGGCAATTTTCTCAGATAAGCCATTTCAAGGTTACCGAGGACTTGCACTCGTTTTTTGGCGAAGTAGGAGAAGAATCCAGCGAGGGCGAGGCCGGGGCGGTTTACGGCGGGTTCGCTGATAATGCGGTCAAAACCCACGCGGTCTCCGAGTAAAGTGAGCTTCAAGCTTTCCGAGTAGGACTCGAAGAATTTCTCAACGGTGATTGAAGCTACTGTTTTTACTCTCTGTGGCATAAATGACTCCTAACAAGAGATCCCGCTGAAATCACGATGAAAATCTAAATTTCTGAAACGGTGACCTGGGTTGGTAAAGTGGCCATGGCTTCTTCGATACGAGGATTGATTTTGTGTTCAACCGTTTCGACCGCGACGCGGATGGCATTTTTTACGGCGATTCCGGTGGAGGATCCGTGGGCAATGATCACGACGCCGTTGACGCCGAGAAGGGGGCTGCCGCCGTAGGTTTCGTAGCTGCTCTTTGCTTTCAGGGCTTTGAAGGCACCTTGGGCAAGTATAGCACCCGCCATGCGGAGTGGGGTTTCCTTGATTTCACTTTTTAACCATTTAGAAACGGCTTTGGCAGTGGCTTCAACGCTTTTGAGGACGATGTTTCCGACAAAGCCATCACAGAGCACGATGTCGAGTTGAGTCTCGAAAAGATCGTGACCCTCAACGTTTCCAATAAAATGGATGCCGGGAGTTTGTTTGAGGCGTTTGAAGGTTTCTTTGGTAAAGGTGGTGCCTTTTTCGTCTTCCTCGCCATTGGACATGAGACCGACTTTCGGTTCTTTTACTCCAAGAACGTATTTTGCGTAGGCCGAGCCCATGATGGCGTAGGCAATGAGATGCTCCGGTTTTGCTTCCGGATTGGCTCCTGCATCGAGGATGTTGCAGATGCCGTGTTCGTTTGGGAGGGGAGAGGCGATTCCAGCGCGTTCCACGCCTTTGAGGCATCGAAGCTTGATAGTTGCGGCGGCGACTGCTGCACCAGTGTTGCCGGCAGATACAAAGGCATCAGCGGTGCCGTCTTTCACGAGATCCATCGCAATACTGATGGAGGAAAGTTTTTTGCGACGTATGGATTTTGCACCTGGCTCAGCCATACCGATGACTTCGGGAGCATGGACTATGCTGACACGTGGATCGTTCAGGTTGAGTTGGTGTCTGGCTGCTTCTGCTTTGAGAATCACCTCATCACCCACGAGATAGATGTGGCTGATTTTTTTAAAGCTTTTCAGAGCCTCAACAGCACCAACGATATTGATTTGTGGGGCGTTATCGCCACCCATGGCATCGAGTGCTACCTTCATGTATGAACCTTGTTTAGCGGAGAATCTGTCTAATGGAAGTACGAAGAAAAAACCCTCGCCGGAAATCCAGCGTGGGCTTGTTGAAAGTATGCGAGTTTCAAATTAGAAACTCTCAACTTCGATCACCTTACGACCACGATAAGTGCCGCAAGAAGGGCAAGCGATGTGGGAAGGAATCGTTGCTCCACAGTCGGAGCAGGCGCTGAAGATAGGAGCTTTCCAGCGGTTTGCGCCGCGACGCATTTTCTGGCGGCTTTTTGATTGACGGCGTTTTGGTACGGCCATGGTGGTAGTAAGTTAAGGTTGATCGTTGAGACCCGTTAGGTCGTTGAGAGCTGACCATTGGTCGCTACCCTCGTTGTGGGAGGCAGGTGATAAATCATTATCTAAGGATTTGTCCACTGCTAAATATCGAGAATCTATTTTGCAGGGTTCTGGAATGTCACCTTCGTCGCAGCGGGGATCGGTTGGAAATTCCAATAGGATCTCTTCCCGCAGGGCTTCGGTGACGTCCATTTGGCTGGAATGTCCGGTTTCTAAGGAGATTGCGGCCGATGGGATATTCATGGTTTGGATGAATTTTTTGAGGGTGACGACGCAAGTGAACTCAAAAGGTGCTGAAATGGAGCCCGTGAGGAGGAGTTCGGATTCGAATTTTTGCGCCCAGAGATCATAGATCAGCGGGCCAGTAGCCTGGGCGTCGCTTTTTGGGAGATCGAAAATCGTTGTATCGAGCTCACCAGTAAACGGCATTCCCTCCTCAGGGAGGGTTGTAAGATCGATGATGAGAGAAGTTTTCATATGCTGTGGCTAAATTTTAAAGCTCAAATTTCAAGTAAGAGAGGACGAAAGGAGAGTGATCACTCAGCTCTTGATAGGCTGTTCAAGCCGCGCTGGAGTAGAGCTGCATCGACCATATTGGAGATGGATTCATCGAGGTGGACGGTGAAATCTTCGTCTAGGAATTCGATGGCGTGGAGGTTATCTGAGCCAGTTTTTTTGAAAGCATCGATGAGTGATTTCATGTCTTTGATTTCCACGCCGTTGACTTTTTTTACAATGAGGTTGCGGAGAGATTCGTAGCCGACGGTTGCAGGGGTGGGGATGGATCCAGTAAGAAAAATGATGCGGTCGTATTTATCCTCATATTTATCGGGATTTTCGTAGGCATCGAGGAGGTTCAGTGGGGCGCGGCTTGTCCATTCTTTGCCGTAAGCTTCCAGCAAGGGGCGATTGAGTTCTTGGAAGATCAGGCCTCCTTTGACGAGGAAGTTAGGAGCACGGTCGAATTGGTATTGAGGGACGAGAACATCTTTCGGGTCATCACGCGTGAGGGTAGCGGTGATTTCCTGATTTTCACCATTTCTCAGGATGGAAAGCTTGATGGTATCGCCAGCCGATTTCTCACCTTTGACGAGGTTTCCCCAGAATACGGATCCGTAGTTTGGATGTTGGTAGTAGCCAAGACGATCGATAGGGAAACCATCGGCTGCGAGCAGGACATCTCCTTTTTTTACGCCTGCTTGATCAGCTGAACCACTGGGACGAACTTTGCTAATGAAGATGCCGCCTTGTTCCGGAGTGAGTTTGAGGAAGTCTCTGAAGATAGGATCCTTTGTTACAGCGATGGAAATGCCAAGAGAAGGAAAGCCTGCGTAATCGCTATCAGCGGCATCAGCCAAGAAGTGTTGGATGATGTCTATAGAAAGGACATTTGAGATTTGGTCTTCGCTATCATAGCTAAGGAGAATGCCGGCGAGTTTGCCGTTGCTAATAACAGGTAAGGAGAAGCTGCTCGCTGCGCTTTGCATGGAGGCCTTCACTAAGTAACTTAGGAAAGATTGTCCTGTTAGAAAACTTGCGCTGACTTCGACGGATTGAAGTTTGCCGTCAGTCATTAACGGAGTGCCATTGTCTTCGACTTGAAGGATGTGAAGATTTTCTCCAATTGCCGGCGGCTTAGACATGGTGATAGGAGAGGCGTTGGAGAAAAAATCTTCAGCGTCTCCTTCAGTTTTCACAGAGAGCAATGCGAGGTTCGCCTCGTAATCGACTGCGATGGTTTTGGCTTCGACGGTTTTTGAACCATTAATGAGTTCGAACTCAAGATAGGTGGCATTTGCGACCATTTCAGCACTGGTTAAGACTTGGCCGTGTTTCACAATGACTCCAAGAGAGCGCAGGCTAGTTGGTGGATTTTTTTCCCATGGCTGAGCAGGGCTCCATGATTGGCTGGTGGAATTCACACGCACGGTTGAGCGAACGAGTTCATCGTTCTGAGTGGTTGTGGTTTTTGTTGCCTCGGTTGTAGCCGATGCGGGGGGTGATGAGGCGGGTTTGCAGCTGCAAAGAACGACACCAATTAGGATGGTGGAGATGGTTTTCATGAGAAAATGAAGATGAATTATTTGAGTTCAAGAACGTCCTGCATGTCGTAGAGTCCGGCAGGTTTATCTTGTAACCATAGTGCTGCGCGAACTGCGCCGGCGGCGAAGGTCATGCGAGATGATGCCTTGTGAGTGAGTTCAACACGTTCACCATCGGCAGCGAACATGACGGTATGATCTCCGACCACATCGCCACCGCGTAGAGTGTGCATGCCGATTTCGCGAGGCTTGCGAGGACCGATGTTACCGAAGCGACCGTGTGCGATATCATCTTTGTAAGAAGTGCCAGTTTCTTCGTTGAGAATTTCTAAGAGCCGGCGGGCGGTTCCGGATGGGGCGTCGATTTTATGACGGTGATGCATTTCTGTGACTTCGATATCGAAGCTGTCTTGTTTTAAAATACGTGCCGCTTGGCTGGTGAGCCAGAACAGGGTGTTTACGCCGACAGAGAAGTTTGGCGCGTGAACGATAGGAATCAC
>CAWUUP010000048.1:0-8355 GCA_963925255.1 uncultured Luteolibacter sp. | reverse complement strand
CGCACGACAGATTGCAGATCCCCAGCGCTGCTGAGTTTTCGTCGGATGCTTTCGATGGTGTCACTCATGACTTGGTTTCTTGTTGGAACGAAGTCAGTGCCTTGGCGGTCTCATCGACGATCACCTTACGGTCTTCGTTATTCAGTTGATCAGCAGTCTCGAACCGCTTGCGTATGGGGTCAGGAAAATTGGATGCGATATGATGAACCGCACGTTGTGCATCTTTCATTTTATCTAAAGGTATCGTGTCAAACAGTCCCTCATCTAGAGCGATCAATACCGCGATTTGTGCAGGAACAGAAACGGGAGCGAGTTCGGATTGCATGAGGCAAGCGCGGATGTGACGGCCATGTTCGATTTTTTTACGAGTATCGTCATCGAGGCGCGCCCCGAAGCGGGCAAAGGTTTCAAGCTCCTCAAACTGTGCGTAGGCAAGTTTAAGATCGCCAGCTACAGCACGATACGCTGCAAGCTGTGCTTTGCCGCCGACGCGTGAAACCGATTTCCCGACATCGACTGCAGGCAGCACTCCGAGTTCGAACAGCGAAGGTGAAAGATAAATTTGGCCGTCGGTGATGGAGATGAGATTTGTTGGAATGTAGGCAGAAATATTTTGCGCCTCGGTTTCGATGATGGGTAGCGCGGTTAGGGATCCACCGCCGCGTTCTTCGCGTAAATGAGTGGATCTTTCTAACAACCGTGAGTGAATGTAAAAAATATCTCCCGGAAAGGCTTCGCGTCCGGGTGGACGACGGAGTAATAGGGATAGCTCTCGATAAGCGCGTGCGTGATGTGTGAGATCGTCATATACGATTAGAACATCCCTACAGCTCTCCATGAAATGTTCAGCGATACTGGTCGCGGCATAAGGTGCAATATAGGCAAGTCCAGGTGGATCATTGCCCTCGGCAACAACGACGACGGTGTATTCCATTGCGCCTTGTTCGCGGAGATGAGACAGGACTTTCGCGACTGCAGATGCCCTCTGGCCGATCGCGCAATAAACACAGATCACATCTTTGCCGCGTTGATTTAAAATCGTGTCGAGTGCGATGGCAGTCTTTCCAGTCTGACGATCACCGAGGATGAGTTCGCGTTGACCGCGGCCGATGGGGATAAGCGCATCAATCACTATCAGTCCGGTCTGAAGCGGGACGGTGACTGGATCGCGATCCATGATGGCTGCGGCCGGACGCTCGATAGGGAGGCGCTCGGTTGATTCGACGGGACCGAGTTGATCGAGAGGGCGACCCAGCGGATCGATCACGCGGCCAATTAGCCCATCGCCGACCGCGACATCCATCACTCTGCCAGTACGTTGAACTTCGTGACCTGCATGAAGGTGTGCGTAATCGCCTAGTAACACGACGCCGATCTCGTGTTCATCGACGTTGAAGGCGATACCGAATACTCCGCCTGGAAACTCCAGGAGTTCCTCGAACCCAATGTTTTTAAGACCAGAGACGGTGGCTATTCCTGTTGAGACTTGAGTGATTGTTCCGACTTCACGAAGGTTAAATCTAGGTGATCGATCACGACATACTTGTTGTATGTTAGAAAATGCATGATCGTAAACGCGCTGTAAATTTTCAGGTTCTGTGATCACGGAAGCGACTCTGGCTTTGTTTTAATGAGTTCACCGACGCCCTTTTCGAGTGAGTTTAGATAATCTGAAATACTCCACGCGAGTTTACTCCCACTCGCGGTGAGTTCGATCCCGCTGACGAGTTCCGGCGTGGTTTCGAATTTCAAATTTATATCCGCAGAAAATGTTTCGTTGATCGCATTTTGAATATCCGTTCGTAATTGGTCAGGTAAATCAAAGGCGCTACGGACAAGAGCCGGTTCACTCGATGTTTTCAGCGCGTGCCCAAGATCAGTCTGGGTCTTGCTATCCATCGCTCGCAGTAAGCTCATAAAAACAGCACTGGTCCGCTCTTCCAAATCCGCATCGGCGAGATCTTTCAGGACTTTGCGTGCGATTAAAAATACTTCGTTCTGTGCGCGAAGTGTGATCGATTGATTGAGATTTTTAGCATCGTTATGCAACGCTTCCAAGCGTTTCGAGCTCATGTCGTCAGCTGCTTCACGCGCTTCAATGAGGAGTTGTTGTTTTTTCGTGTCCGCTTCGCTTGCCGCCTTCGCTAATAGTTGTTCTCGTTGTAGATCAAAGTCCTCATTCTTTTTCCTGAAATCTTCGCGCTCCGATTTCGCTTCAGCTTGTTTTTTCGCTGCGTCCGAGAGTTCGCTGGTGATCAGGTCTTCACGCGCATCAATGGCTTTGAGAACCGGTTTATAAAGATAACGCCGCAACAACCAGACGAGAACGAGGAAGTTGATTACCTGAGCGGAGACGGTGAACCAGTCAAAGAGCATCAGTTATTTTCCTGCGGTGTCGGCAATGACGTGGTTCCAAAATGGATTTGCAAAAATGAGGATCATCGAGACCACGAAGCAGTAGATCGCCGTGGATTCGACCATCGCCAAGCCAACAAAAAGCGTTCGTGTGATGGTAGCGGATGCATCTGGTTGTTGAGCGAGAGAGGAGAGCGCAACAGAGACAGCTTTTCCTTCGGCTAGGGCTGGACCCATTGTTCCGAATCCGGTGGTGATGCCGGCGGTGACGATGGATGCCACCGCGATGATAGTTGTATTATCCATGGATGAGGTTTTCTGTGTTTAGTTTTGGATTGGGTTTGCGGGTGCGGATAGCTGCCGCGATGTAAACGGCTGCCAAAATGCTGAAAATGTAGGCCTGCACCATGCCCGTGAGCAGGCCGAGCAATGTCATGACAATGGGAAACAGAAACGGTGTGATCGTGAGTAGGATGCCAATGATCATCGCGCCGCTCATCATGTTGCCGAACAAACGAACAGCGAGTGCCAGCGTGCGTGATACCTCACTGATGATATTGAAGGGGAGCATGAGAAAGGTCGGCTCCATGTACGTTTTTAAATATCCACCCAGTCCTTGGTCCTCGATGCCGAAAAGAGGCACCGCGATCAGCACACACAAAGCAAGCGCGGCTGTGGTCGAAAGTGATCCTGTGGGTGGCTCGAAACCTGGGATGATCGTGCACAGGTTCGCCATCGCAACGAATAGAAACAGGGTACCTAAAAATCCGATGTATTTTGCCGGTTGTCTTAGACCGACTTCTTTGATCTGTCCCATGAGTCCGATCACGATCATCTCTAACAAGTTCTGCCAACGTTCTCGCTTGAGATCCATGGAGAGTTTTCGCGTAATGAGCATGGATCCAATGACCAGCAGAAGCATCACTCCCCATGTAAATACGATTGTGCCGTTGAGTTTTAAAAAACCATGCTGCCAGAAAATCATTTCGTCGGGGCTAAGGCGCATGACTGACCTCCTTGGTTACTCTATCTAATTGTCGCGTCACCCATGTGACTGCTAACCTAGCGATGGTAAATCCAATGAGGCAGGCGATCAGTTGTTTCCAATCGTCTTTTCCAATCCAGTAGAATCCCAGGAGAGCGATGCTCATCCGTAGTATTAAGCTTCCGAAGAATAAATGTGCGGGGCGGGGAAACGTCATCGCCTTTCGGACGGTCCACCAGAGACCACTGAAGAAGATCGTGCCAAGTCCAATTCCCGCGATGAGCGAAAGCGCCATGGTTAATGGGTCAATCATGATCATCCTCCTGTTCGTCTTTCATGGATTTATCTTCGTTTGCCACCCAGCGCCATGCGTTCACGCAGCCCAGTAGGAGACCCAGAATCAAAAGGGAAAGCGTCCATGAATGCGTGCTTGAATAGTGTGAATCCAACCAGATTCCCAACGCAGCCCCGAGTAAGGTCGGCACCGCAACTGACCAACCGATTAGACCCATTATTCCAAGTCCAAACCAAACACCTGAGTCTTCACGTCTGCGTGCTTTGAGCTTACGTGCAGCCTTTCCGCCGATCTCATTAGCAAGAGAGCGTTCTACTTGATTTGGAGAATTTCGGGGTGACTCAATCATGATGAAATGCTGCGAGGCGGCTGATGAATCCGGTTTCTAATTTCGCCATTAACGTGCGGACGCTCTCTTGATCGGCATTGAGAGTTAGAAATTCTTTCTCCACCGAATCCCGGAGCTGATCGAGGCTTGTTCCGGTCATCGCACGGCGGACCGAAACTTGAACATCGGATCCAGTTTTTACCAACACACCTTCGTCGACCGCTACGAACACTTCGCCATCATCAGCGGTCTCGTAAGTTAGAATTCCGGGAACTAGAGTCGTCACGCAATCCAGTCGATTTGGTAATATGCCAAGCGATCCTTCACTTGTCTCCACCACGATTCGTAGGACATCCGACTTATCGCCGAATATCCCAAAGGGTAGTAGGACTTTAAGATTCATGATGTTGGCCAATCATGTCTTTCGTAAACATGGTTCGGAGTGTCCAAACTTGAGGGCTAGGGGACGATCTTGCTATGAGGTAAAACCCCACCGCGTTGACTTTGTGAAGCGATGTCCCTAGCCAATGGATTCTTGGGCTAGTGACGATTGAGTCGCCCAATTGTATGATCCAAGTAGTGCTTTAACTTCTCAACCGCGCCGTCAATCGCCTGATCAATGGTCTCCGCTTCATTAGTGACTGCAATAGGTTGGTGACCTTCAAGGCGGGCTTCCATCATGCAGCGTTTGTTGTGCGCGCCTCCCTTGTCGTTGTTCTCATTCCTGAGATGGACTTCGAGACGGGTGATATGATCTGATAAATGGCCTAGCGAGCTTTTCACAATGGCTTCAGTCTGTTCGGTTAACTCTTCACTTCCTTCGATGTGATTGTCTGTGTTAATTTGGATTTTCATAATTTCTGATTGTTGTCTTCCGTCCGCTATTCCCGGTCAAAGCGAATGACTTTTCCGCTTATAAAACGCAGCACTAACTGGTCGTTTTTAAAGGAAAATTTGGCTTTCTTTCCATCCCGAAGCGCCTCCGAGCTAATCGTATCGCCATGGACTGTAAATGCTCCTTCGAGATCCCGGACCTTGCCGGCAAATGGAATATCGGACCACGCCATGAGAGTTGCTTTCTTTTCCACTAGGAAGGTGAGCCGGATCTTAACCTCACCCAGTTTCGCATCCACGTCCTTGGCGATCCAAGTGCCGTAGAGTTGAGCGGGTGGCTGGGTGGTATTCTCGTCACTAACGACTTGAACTGGAGTCCCATGAGTAAGTGGGCAGGCTACTACAGCGACCATGGTGAGGATTACGGCGAGCACCCCGCCAGCGGTATTTTGCGCGTTTCTAATCGGATTCAATATCAAGCTATTGTTCATAGTTTCATTGTTTTTTGCGTCACGTTTTGGCCGAGCCGTTTCCACGAGGTCGCTAAAAACGGCAGATCGCTGCTGCTCCTGTTTTTGTCGGCATTTGTTCGGAAGGAATGACGATGACTTGTCCGCCTTTGCTCGATACCATTTCTCCTAAATCATCTAGTAAATCGTCTACATCTGGATGGCTTAATTCGGACAGTTGTAGCTTGCCAGTTACCGCATCGATTCGCCCACCGATCTCGCGATCAGCTTCGATTAACAATGTCGCAATCCGTCCTGCCGCCGCTGCTTCGGTGATCTCTTGCAGATCGTCAAAGGCTAGGTTTTTTGATTTCGCAAGGGTGTATTCTTCGACTAGATTTGTTAGGCGCGATTGATATTTCGGTTTAAAAATATGCCACGCATTCTCGCGCAATTCGTCCAATGGTATCGCGTCGGGATGGACTTTAATTCCTTCGCTCATGAGAAATGGATTTTTACTGATCTGATGAAAAATCCCATGATGTTCTGGCAATGCTGCCAGTAGCAAAGGTAGACTTGATGGACGCGAGTGGTGTTCTAGAATGGCCTGATCCACTGCCCGAAAAAATCGTTCGGTATCCATGTCTAGTTCATCTTTTTTGCCACCTTGTCCGTGATGCATTGCGTTCCTGCCCTGACCAATGCCACCATAGGAGGCGACCGTTTGATGCGGTTCAGTCAACTCTTCGCCCAAAGCCTTATTGATGGTGAACGACATGCCTGAAGCTAACTCGATTTCATCGAGTGAATCGCGGTTTCCCTCATAGAGCTTGGCCTCGTTTCGGCTTAAACCAAGTATTTGAAAGCGATCCGTTGATTGCAGAAAGCGTCGCAGTGGTTTGGTATCAAAACTGTCAGCGACGACGGTTAACTCCTCAACCTGTCGTTGCAAGTTGTATACTTGGAATAGTCCAGGAGCGCTGAGGATTGCGATGCCATCGAGTGTGTGATTCCAAAAATTGTGGTCGGTTTCCAGTTTTTCAAACGGCTCCAGCAATGAGCGAATTTTTTCCTCGGGATATTTTTTTTCGAGCGATTGCTCCAACTCTTGAACGAGGTGACGAAAGCGAAGCGAGTCTTGCTGATTGTCAGGATGATGCCGATGTGTCGGCTGATAAAGCGATAGACATGGCTGCCCGGAATGGGCAGCAAGTAATGTTGAAAAATCGTGAGTTAGTAATTTTTTTTTGGTTTTCATTATGTTTGATTTGCCTGCGCAAAAAGCGCGGATTTGAAAATTTAATCCTCAATGTTTCAGCTCGATGCTGTTCTCTACCTCCACCACACCGGAAACTCCTTTTGCTATGGTTTCAGCGGAGCTTTTTTGATCTTCGCTTATCACGAAGCCGCTGAGCTGTATTTTTTCTTTGAACGCCGACACCTGAACATCGGGAAATTTGAATGCGGGAGAGCCGTCAAAGGCGGCCTTCACCTTTTCGCCGAGATTCTGATCGATCTGTTCTTCTGTTACGGTACGGGCTGGCGATACTTTTTTACAGCCAGTAAATACAGCGCTGATGAATATGACCCCAACGATCGTTACTGATAATAGGTAAATTATTGTTTTCATGGAGATTTTAAAGCTTGGCTTAATGTGAAAACTCGCGTGTCGCTGGTTCACTTGACCAATAGCCGGGTCGGTCGTAGTGAAGGTGGAGATCGGTCTCGTAGTCTCGAGTAATCAAGGACTCTTCAGTGTATTCCGGTGATTGCTTGATCGCTTCGCGGGAGAGATTGAGAAACACTTTCGATTCGTCCCAACTAACAGAATCGATCCATTGTGGGGATATCAGGACCTTCTTGCCTGACCACCAGTTTCGCGTAGCGACCACTAGGTAGCGAATCGCCCATGTCGCATCATCAATGATGAAATCTTCGACGTGACCGATTTCGCCATCTGTGCCTTGGATGTGATAGCCACTTACCTCATCAGTGCTACGCAAATTGTGATCCCACGTTTTTTTAGATTGGGTGGGTTGTTTCCATAGTTCACTGTCATGGACCGGGTAGGGATAATATCCCCAACTGTAGAGGCCGCCCCAATAGACTGGGTATCCATAATGCCCGTAGAAAGACTGTTCGAATTGTTTAGAGACAGGCTTGTCGCTGTTTAATGGGGGGCATTCCTCAATCTGCTTCTTGGACAAGTCCACGGCGATGTGGTGCTCGGCTTTAATCGCTGCGACCAGCGCGTATGGCGAAATCAGCACCTGCCTGCCCATTAGCCAATTTCTAGTATTCGCAACAAGATAGCGAACCGTCCAGTGCTGGTCATCGAAGTAAAATTCTTTCACCTCTCCAAACTCACCGTCGAGACTGTCTAGTTTGTAACCCTTTAGTGTTTTAACTTTTTTTAACATGATGACTCTTTCGTAGTTGCGTTTCGATGTCGTCCACCGTTGGCGTCCGATCGAAACTATTTTAAAAGCGGCGGGTCCGTGATTATCGCAAGCGCCAATAATTAAATCTACGCTATCGGGATTTTTCCTGCTATGAGGTGAAACCCTCCCATAAATTCATACGGATCAAAAACGTCAGCATCAGTTTTTCAGGATAGGTCTTTTATCTTCGCCTCGCTGATTGCGCCTATCATGTAGAGCGCGCTTTCAGGATGGTCCTTGAACTCGTCGTTCAGGATGCGTTCGCAGCCGTCCAACGAATCCTTAAGGCTTACTAACTTGCCCTTCGTGCTGGTGAACTGTTCGGTGCTGAAGAATGGTTGAGTGAGAAATCGCTCCAACCGCCGCGCACGTCCAACGACATTACGATCATCCGGTGAAAGTTGCTCTAGTCCGAGCATGGCGATGATGTCTTTGAGTTCAGCATACTGGGCAAGCGTCCGACGGATCTCCTGTGCCAGCTTATAATGACGATCCCCAACGATTCCTGGCGTCGACATTTTTGAACTCGATTGCAACGGGTCGATTGCAGGAAAAAGCCCTTCGCTCGCACGCTTACGAGAGAGGACAATGGATGCTGATAAATGCCCGAACGTGTGCACTGCGGCAGGGTCAGTAAAATCATCTGCAGGCACATAGACTGCCTGAAT
>CAWUUP010000047.1:0-10407 GCA_963925255.1 uncultured Luteolibacter sp. | reverse complement strand
GAATATTTCTTGGTGATCTGCGAAAGCTCCGAGTCGATGGCGGCGATACGAGTTTTTTCGGAATTAGGCAGGGCCGCGCCAGATTCGATAAAGTCTGCGAGCGTCTCCTTGATGTGGCGTTGCTGGATCGGAGTGAGAGATTTTGCTCCAACACTTTTTGAGACCGTATTGAGAACTTTAAATAGAAGGGGATTGAGAGAGAGAGAAGAATAGAAATCAGTAACGTCAGGAAGGAGTTTGTTGATCGCCTCGCGTTGAGCTGGATTGTCGGACACGGAATCGAGATGCTGAAGCCGACCCCATCCACGCGAGAGAGATTCGGTGGCGTCTTCTAGTGCGAGGAAGCTGGATGCATAGGTGGCTTCAGTAGGATTTTGCGAAGCGATTTTATCGATGTTTTCTTTAGCTTCTGCAAGAGCATGACGAATGGATGGCTCAATGACTTCTGTAGTGAAAGCTGACCATTTGGGTAGGAAAGTAGAATCTAAGAATGGGTGCATTTTTTTAAAAGATTAAGAATGATAGATAGGGCCTATAAGACTTATTTATATTAGAGCGTCTCTGTTAGAACTAGGATGCCCACAGTTACGCCAATCAAGATCCTGTAATAACCAAAGATTTTGAGACCGTGAGACTGGAGGTAATTGACTAGCCACTTTACAGCAAATGCAGCGGAGATAGCGGCGGCGAGGATTCCGACGATGAGAGGAACAGCACCGTAGGTGTCCCACATGAGCTGAGTGCCGCCGAGCCAAGTGTCGTATTGCGGGCCTGCGCCTTCGATGCTCCAGAGAGCTTTTTTGAAAGTGGCGGCTGAAAGTGTTAGGACACCGAGTAGGAAGGAGTATTCGACAGCGGCTTTGACAGAGAGGCCGACGATGAGTCCTCCGCAAATGGTCATAAGGGAGCGCGATGTTCCGGGCCACATGGCAACGCACTGGAGCAAGCCGATGAATAAGGCTGACTGCCATGCGAGTTTGAGGATGTCGCGACCGTTCCCGCGCGGGGGATTTTTTTGGCGGTAATTTACGGTCCAGATAATCCCGATGCCGCCCACGATCCATGCGGCGATGACAGGCCACATGCCGAAGAGTTTTTCCTCGATCCAATCGTTGAGTAGTAATCCGAGGACTGCGGCAGGAATGAAGCCAACGATGATCGCGATGGCGAGTTTGAGACCTTCTGGATCTTGGCCGAACACGCCTTTGATCATGCGGATCACGTGTTTGTAATAAAGTCCGAGCACGGCAAGAATAGCTCCGCCTTGGATGCAAATAGCAAAGGCATCGGCGGCGAGCTTATCGGTTTCCGTCAGAGTGCCGATGTGCATCAGGCGCTGAGCGACGATGAGGTGGCCAGTTGATGATACTGGAAGGTATTCGGTGATACCTTCGATGAGACCTAAGAGGATGGCTTGCCAGATTTCCATAAATTTTGTCTGGCAGATGTTGGGAGCAGATTGGAGTCAGGGCAAGAGCGGATGAAATTTGTGATAAGGAATATGAGTATTGGACATTACACGTCAGCTGAGGCATGCAAAGTTGGGTTCGAGCAAGGGGATGAAAGAGAAATATTTAAGTTTAGTTCGAAAAAGCTACCGTATGCTGAAGCATAGGCGGTTGCGTGGCCGACCGTGGTGGCGTGCCTTGACTAAGCCTTTGTTCGATCGGGCTCTTTGGATTCCTTGCCGTGATACGGTTGCGGCGGGACTGGCGATTGGGTTTTTCTTTTCGATGATTTTGGTGCTGCCGTTGCAGATGCTTTTCGCTGCTGTGGTTTCGATGCGATTCCGAGTGAACGTGCCGTTCGCGATGTTGGCGTGTTGGATCTCGAATGTATTCACGAATGTTCCGATCGGCCTAATACAGGTGGAAATGGGAAATTGGATGAGAAATAATCTAGGCATTAGGGTGCCGGGCTTCGAGGGGGTGGAGATCAGTTTCATGGATGTCGATTTCAATGCGGCGAGTTTCATACTCGGAATGATCGTTTCTGGGGTGTTGCTGGCGTTGGCTGCCTTTCCAATCGTGCATGTATTTTCCGCGATTATGCCGCATCATTTGCCTGTCCTGAAGCGTCGTGCGAAGCCGCCTGAAAAAGTAAGCTGAGGTTTTTTGTTGGACAGGAGGGGAGAAGTCGGCGCCTCATTTCTCCAGATATGATTCCAAACGTTCTTGCAGAAAGATATTCCTCCACAGGTATGAATGACATTTGGTCCGCTGAAGGGCGGATCGTGTTGGAGCGCGAGTATTGGATTGCGGTGATGAAAGCGCAGCGAGATCTGGGTTTGGAAATTTCAGCGGAAGCGATCGCAGCTTACGAAAAAGTGAAAGACCAGGTGGATGTCGGATCGATCATGGCGCGCGAACGAGTGACGCGTCACGATGTGAAAGCACGGATTGAGGAGTTCAACGGGCTTTCAGGATATGAGGAAATTCACAAAGGCCTGACCTCACGTGACCTCACGGAAAACGTCGAACAGTTACAGGTTTTCAGAAGTCTTCTCGTTATTCGCGATAAGACGGTCGCCGCACTGCGCCGGATGCGTGAGCGCTCAGAGCAGTGGGATGATGTGGTGCTGACTGCACGGACTCATAACGTAGCGGCACAGCCGACGACTTTAGGAAAACGCATCGCGATGTTCGGTGAAGAACTGCAATCGAGTTTGGGTGTTTTGCAAAACATCATTTCCGGTTATGCTGTGCGGGGGCTGAAAGGTGCGGTCGGCACGCAGATGGATCAGCTATCATTGTTTGAAGGTGATGCAGCGAAGGTGTCCGATCTAGAAAGCCGGATCGTGAAGCATTTGGGTATTCCGCATCAGTGGGACAACGTGGGCCAAGTCTATCCGCGTTCTTTAGATCTGCGTGTGGTATCGATTTTGACCGAGCTTGCGAGCGGGCCTTCGTCGTTTTGTAAAACCCTGCGTTTGATGGCGGGAAATGAAACCGCGAGCGAAGGATTTGCGCCGGGTCAAACGGGTTCCAGCGCGATGCCGCACAAGATGAACTCGCGCTCTTGTGAGCGGGTGAATGGTTTCCATGTGATCCTCAAAGGCTACCTCGCGATGGCGGCTGGGCTTGCGGGTGATCAGTGGAACGAGGGCGATGTTTCATGCTCCGTGGTGCGCCGCGTGATGTTGCCGGATGCGTTTTTTGCCTTGGACGGAATGTTTGAAACTTACCTGACTATTCTGGATCAGATGGACGCCTATGAAGCAGTGATCGCTGCGGAAACGGCGCGTTACTTGCCTTTTCTGATGACGACTACCGTGATGATGGAAGCAGTGAAACGCGGAGTGGGTCGTGAAACGGCGCACAAAGCGATCAAGGAACACGCCGTCGCAACCGTTGCCGATATGCGCACCGGTGTGGTGGAGAGAAATAATTTGATTGAGCGCCTTGCTGGCGATGATCGACTTGGTCTCAGCCGCGCTGAGCTCGATGAAATTTTACGCAAAGGCGACCAAGAAGTGGGCGCTGCGAAAGCACAGGTCGCGAAGTTCGCGAAAAATATCCGCTTGTTAGAAAAGCAGTGGCCAGAAGCTGCGGCTTATGTGCCGGGTGGAATTTTGTGATTATCTGCTGACCTTCATAGAAGGAATCGCCCTGATGTGAGTGACCAGGCACCACGGCTGCGATTTCGTCTCCCATTAAATAGGCGGAGAAACAATATGACAGAGCGCGAAGCGGTAGAGGGAAAAAGTTTTAAGATGCGATGAAATGGTTGATTCCTATCGCGGACTGAGTTCGGGAATCTTTCATCGAAACTCAATCTCAACTCAATTGTGTCTCAACAAGAAAGCGGTAGGTACCGTTTGCTGCGTAGAGGTTATCGTGGGTGCCTTGTTCCACCAAGTGACCTTTGGAGATCACGAGGATTTGATCCGCGTGGCGCACGGTGGACAGACGATGGGCGATGACGAGGGAGGTGCGGTTTTGCATCAAGCGCTCAAGTGCTTCGTTGACGAGGCGTTCGGATTCGGAGTCGAGCGCTGAAGTCGCCTCGTCGAGGAGGAGAATTTTCGGGTCGGCCAAGATCGCGCGAGCGATGGCGATACGCTGGCGTTGGCCACCGGAAAGTTTCGTTCCGCGTGGGCCGACCATCGTTTCATATGCTTCGGGGAGCTCTGTGATGAACTCGTGAGCGTTCGCGAGTTTAGCGGCGGTTCCGATTTCCTCAGCGGATGAGCCAGGTTTGCCGTAGGCGATGTTTTCGGAAATGGTGCCGCCGAAGAGCATGACTTCTTGAGGGACGATAGCGATTTGTGAGCGGAGGCAATCGAGGGAGATCTCTTGCGCGTCGGTATGGTCAAAGCAGACCCTGCCGGAGGTTGGATTGTTAAAGCCGAGAATGAGGGAGAAGAGCGTGGATTTTCCTGATCCAGAGGGACCGACGATGGCGGTGCGTTGGCCGGCGGGAAGTTGGATGGAGATTTGGTTCAGGACTTGGACTTCGGGGCGGGATGGGTAAGTGAAACAAAGGTTTTCTAAAGAGATCTGACCCTTGAGAGCTAAATCAGCTTTTCCGGTTTTGCGTTCACCCACCATGTCGAGGATTTCGCGTAGGCGCTCGGTGGCACCGGCTGTTTGTTGGAATTGGGAAATGATTTCTGGAAATGACCCAAGCGAAGCACCAACGAAGATCGAGAATATGATGAAATAGAAGAAATTTTTCCATGTGATATCGCCGCTGGCATACATGCCAGCACCATACCAAACGACGAATGCGATGGTTCCGAATAAGACGAAAATGATGAAAGAAAGGAACGCTCCGCGCGCTTTAGCGCCACGCAAAGTAACGGAGAGGAAGGTCTGAAGTGATGATTCGTAGCGCTCAGATTCAAAAGGCTGATTGGTGTAAGCTTTGACGTCGGCGATGTTTTGCACGGATTCCTCAATCACTGTCGAGGCGTCAGCGAGTGATTGCTGAGCGGCTTTAGAATGGTTGCGTACCTTGCGTCCGAAAAAGGCGACCAACAGCACGACGATGGGAATGCAGCCGAGCATGACCAGTGAAAGCTTCCAAGATGCGATGAAAATGAAAATCAGACCGCCGATGAGGATAACCGTTTGTCGGACGGCTTGTGGAACCGTGGTAAGAAGAGTTTCTCGAACCAGAGAGAGATCGGAAGAGACGCGGTTGCTAAGAGATCCGGCACGCTGATCCTGAAAATAGGGCATCGGCAAATAAAGAAGGTGGCGGAAAAGATCTTTGCGCAGGCGATTCAGAGCAGATTCACCGGAGCGAATGAAGCCCTGAACGCGGAAATAGCCAATGGTTGCTTGCAAGAAGAGCGCGGCAATCAGTTTTAGGATGATCTCGTTGGTTTTCGCGAGGATCTCTGCTGGTGGGACGGCGTTTTGCATCGAGTCGACCGGATTTCCGATAAGTTCCTTAAGAAAATAAGGGAAAGCGAGTGCGAGCCCAGCGGTCAGGAATAAGGCGATCAACGAGGGAATGAAGATCATCTTCTCCGTCATGAGATAGGAGAGAATCCAACGATTTGATGAGATAGGAGATTTTTTTTCCGCAACGGGCATGCAAGATGGGAAACGATCGATGCCGCGGAGTCAATGGTGAGAAAAGGTTTATCCTCTGAAGCTTGTTGAGGTTTTCATTGATTCCGAGCCGCGGAGGTGGCGAAATACAGGGCATCAAATGAAGAATTTCAAAAAACCTGTATGTATTTCCATCGCTGTGAGTGCTTTGTTGCTGTGGGTCGGATGTGCTCCGGGGACTGGAGGTGGGCAGATGGGAGATATGGCTTCTGGCGATGACGGCTCGGTCGGCGGCATTTCCGAAGTGCCCAATCCAGATGAAAAGATGGCCAAGTTGAGTGGCAAGCCGCTCTCACAATTGCAGCGTGGTCATGTGGTTTATATGTTGAAATGCGGTGAGTGCCATCATTACCAGCTTCCTGAAAATGTGGATATTATGGATTGGGAGGATGCGATGCCGAAAATGATTGGTCACGCAGGCCTGCTAACTTCGGATGAAAAGGCGGTATTGGATTACGTAGTCGCTGAAAAAAAACAAAAAGGTCAGAAATTTTAGTTCGAGCCTTATTGCTGATAGAAATTAAAAAAGGCGAGTTAAGATTACTGTAAAGATTGCCGTGAAGAGTTATTTCCTAAGACGATTTTTACTGATCCCTCCGACTCTGTTAGGGATTACTTTTTTCGTCTTTGCTATCACGCGCTTCGTGCCGGGTGGTCCAATGGATCGAATGCTCCATCAGGCAGCGGGAAGTGCTGAAAGAGGCGGCGGTAAGCAGTCATCAAATCAATCATCAGGTGGGCTGAGTCCGGAGCAACTTGAAGAACTCGAAGAGCAGTTTGGCTTGGATAAAAAGATGCCGGTAGCTTACTTGCAGTGGTTAGGATTATGGCCGCGAGAAGTATCGATTTCCAAGGGCGATTTTGGTGAGCGTGGAGATGAATTAATTGGAGGAACGGAGAAAGATCCCGATAACACGGCGAGCATGGTTTTACGAGGTGATGGTAGACTTGTTAGAATTATAAAGAAAAATGATAAAATTATCTCTGCACATTATGAAGAGAGCGGAGAGAGTATATTCGATGACGGTTGGGAAATTCGCTACGAGAATGAAAAAGCGAGACAAGAACGATTTAAAAGACGGAGTCTAGCATCAGAAAAAGTTCCATCCTACCCGCCGCGTGCTGTGGCATATAAGACGAATTTCCGTGGATTACTTCAGGGAGATCTCGGTCGCTCCACTGTTTATAATGACTCGGTAAGCTCGATGATTCTAGCGCGCGTGCCGGTGGCAGTCTATTTCGGCTTATTGACGGCAGTGCTGACCTATGCGGTGAGTTTGCCACTTGGAGTTTTGAAGGCGTTAAAACACCGGACGTTTATTGATAGCGTCAGTTCGGTACTGATTTTTGTTGGATATTCGATCCCTGGATTTGCGCTGGGAGCAATTTTAGTCGTGCACCTCGGGGCTCGGATGAGTTTATTTCCGTTATTTGGGTTAACGAGTACTGACTTTGCGGAAATGGGAACTTGGGATCAGATCAAAGATCTCGCTCATCATACCGTATTGCCTTTATTATGCTATTTGGTGGGCTCATTCGCGATGCTCACGATGATGACCAAAAATAATTTAATGGATCAGTTAGCTGCTGATTATGTTCGAACAGCTGTGGCGAAGGGAGTGGGTTTTCGGAAAGCGGTTTTCGGGCATGCGTTCCGCAACTCGATGATACCAATCGCTACAAGCGCAGGTAGCTTGATTGAAATTTTTATTGGGGGCTCCATTCTAGTGGAGACAGTTTTTGATATTCAGGGATTTGGCTTATTGCAGTATCAGGCGGTTTTAGCGAGGGATGTTCCCGTCATTATGGGGACATTAACTATCGCTGCTTTTTTGATGCTGTTAGGAAAAGTAATTTCGGATATGATCGTTGCAATGGTTGATCCAAGAATTAAATTTAAATGACGCGATTAATCACAGGGCTATTATTAATATCGCTTGGGTTACTGGCAGTGATCGGTGAACTCAACGGATTAAATTTTCCGACGGCCAGTTGGTTTTTTGAGGTAAGTCGCGATGTTCCATTGTTGAATTTCGGAAAGGGAGATGATGCTTTTTTGTGGTTTGGTTGGTTGAGTAGCATCCTGTTAGTGACGAGCGGGATTTGGGCGCTGGTTTGTTATTTCAAAGGCTCGGCTCCTAATCCAGTAACAGTTAGAAGATGGAAGCGTTTCAAAGAAATCAAGAGGGGTTACTATTCGCTACTGATCGTTTTATTTCTCGCTGCGTTAGCTGCACTTGATCAGGTAATCGTTGGTGAGGAGGCCCTCGCTGTAAAATATAAGGGTGAGTGGAGTTTCCCCGCTTTTACTTCGAAGCCGTTCAAAGGATCTAAATACGGAATCCAAGGCGAACTCGCAGATGCTCCGGTGGATTATCGGGCTTTGAAAGTCTCACTGAAAAAGGAAACACACATTAGCAAAGGGCGTGTTATCATGCCGCTCATTCCGTATGGCTCGACTGGCGATACGTTGAACGCAAGATACCGTGACCTAGTATTAAGAGGAGGTCAGTATTATGAAACGGGTAAAAGAACTACTTATTCTGGCTTAGCTGTGGTTTACCATGACATCGAGAAGGGTAATATCCATCTGCGTTACGCCTTACGAGAAGGTAAGCTAAGCGGTGTGGTTGATGGACGAAATCTTATTGGGGATAAAGTCTATAGCGCGGAATATCTGAATGGGCGTAAGATTTTAGAGAAATACAATGGGGAAGGCACAGCTGAAGATTTTCTGAAATTATCCGATCCGAAACTTAAAGCGTTGAAATATCATCCAGCGCCGCCGATCTGGGAGAAGCAAAATTGGTTAGGTACAACCTCTCAAGGCTATGATGTGTTGGCCTATCTTTATGGCGGCTTGCAGGTGAATTTTAAGGCGGCACTTATTTTTTTGCCGATTGTTTATTTGATTGGAATCGTAGTGGGAATGTTGATGGGGTATTTAGGAGGATGGTTTGATTTGGTCGTGGATCGCTTGATCGAGGTATTTTCAAATATGCCGTTCTTATTTGTGGTGATCATTTTCTCTAGTATGGTGCCTGAACAATTTAAGGGACTACCAGTGATTCTAACTATCTTAATATTTTTCGGATGGATGGGGATCACATCATTGATGCGGACAGCTGCATATCGTGATAAAGAACGTGATTACATCGCTGCTGCGCGGGTGATGGGAGCGAGTACGCCACGAATTATTTTCAGACATCTATTGCCTAATACTTTGGCTATCATCGTAACACTTGTGCCATTCACGATGTCATCGTTGGTCTCATCGCTGACTGGACTCGATTACTTAGGGTTCGGATTACCTCCAAGATATGCAACATGGGGGCGTCTTTTGAACGATGGCATTTCGAATATGTCCGCACCGTGGTTGATTTCTTCAACTTTCTTCGCACTCGTTGGTCTCCTCGTGCTAATTACTTTTATTGGTGAAGCAATTCGTGAAGCTTTTGATCCTAAAAAATATAGTTACTACCGTTAATGCGAAAAAATATAATAATATTGGTATGTATGACGGTATTTTTTGGACTTTGCGGTTGTGGCAAAGAGAAGGCAAAAATTGACCGAACTTCAGATTTTGATAACTTTATTCCAAGTTATAATAATCATATCACTGGATGGTTGAATGAGCAGAGAGAAGCTACCGAGAAAGAAATTGCTGGAGCTGAGGTCAAGTTGCAAAACGCTGGGGTAAATGAGCGCGAAGGGATCGAGCGAAATTTGACAAATCTCAAGCGTGAGCAAGAAAAGTGGAATTTTCGTCTGAGTTTAGGTGGGTATTTTAGATTTGGAGAAATATCAAAAATTCCTAGTGACTTAGTTTGGGAAGATGGAATGGAGCATGAGGAAATCGGTGATCCTAGGGCTAAAAAAGGCGGAACATTAAATCGAGATATGCCAGCATTTCCTCCTACTATCCGACCATTTGGTGACAATTCTAACAACGGTTTTCGGGGTAGTCTCTATGATGAGATTGACATGCCATTGGTTGGCTATCATCCAAAGTCGATGAAGTTAATACCTGGCCTTGCTAAGCAATGGGCGGTCTCGGCGGATGGCCGAACGGTGTATTTTAAAATGAATGAAAAAGCACGTTATTCAGATGGTGTTTCAGTCAAGGCTAAGGATTTTATTTTCGGCTCCTACATTCGTATTTCAGATGATATCGTCAATCCATACGCTAAACAATTCTGGCGAGAAAATATTGCAGGGATCGTGGTTTATGATGACCTCACTTTGTCAGTATCGCTCCCGGAGGCTAGGATTTATGCACCAGCCGTTGCCGGATTAATGCCGCCATCGCCTCCGCATTTCTATGATGATTACGGACCTGATTTTACCGAACGGCATCAGTGGAAATTTCCGCCGACAACGGGTGCTTATGAGGTTTTGGAAAAGGATATTGTGAAGGGCGTATCTGTGACCCAGACGCGAGTGAAAGACTGGTGGGCAAAAAATAATAAGTATTATAAATATCGTTTTAATGTAGATCGAATCCGTCACGTGGTGGTGCGTGAAGAGCCAAAATCGTTTGAGTTATTCCGTGCTGGAGAGCTTGATACGTTTCCCCTCACTCGTCCCGAATATTGGTATGAAAAGTCCGAAGTAGATCCAGTTTTCAATGGCTACATCGAACGTTATACCTTCTACAATCAATACCCAGCGATCCCCAGGGGCTTTTATCTTAATGTTAGTAAGCCGTTACTTAATGAGAGAAATGTCAGGATAGGTATCCAGCACGCGATGAACTGGCAGAAAGTGATCGATGTGATTCATCGAGGTGATTACCAACGGCTAAATGCTTTCAATCAAGGGTATCTTCTATTTAGTGATCCGACGA
>CAWUUP010000046.1:0-8228 GCA_963925255.1 uncultured Luteolibacter sp. | reverse complement strand
GGCACGAAATCGTTTAGATAGGTAATTTTGAAGCCAATTATTGTGCACGCGTGAAAACTAGCAGATGAATCTTAAATTTCACCCAGTTTATAAAGTTTGAGTGCTCCTAGGCGCAAATTTACTATATTCAACCCATGCAATTGCCGCATCCGACCACAATGGCAGCTATACTCAGCTCCAGACCGACTCATCAGAGTAATTTCATGGCTGTAATTTATTTTCAAAAAAAACTCAAAAAGGTCTTGTCAGATTGATCCGGATGAATAAAGTCCCGCCCCCCACAGCGAGGCTGGTCGGCTCAAAAAGGAGCTCAAATCAGCCACAATACAGGGAAATTATCGGGTGCAGCTCCGGAAAAAAGCGATTGCGGGTTATAAAAACCCCGTCTTCGTGCCGGTTTGTCCCAATCACTCTTTTCAAGACAAATCCACAAACACGAAGGAAATCATGCCGACCATTAATCAGCTCGTTCGCAAAGGACGCCACGTTCCAGTCGAGAAGTCGAAATCGCCTGCTCTCGTCAACTGCCCTCAGCGCCGCGGGGTTTGCCTCCAGGTCATGACCCGGACGCCAAAAAAGCCCAACTCAGCGCTTCGTAAAGTCGCCAAAGTGCGTCTTACCAATGGCTTTGAAGTTATCGCCTATATCGGCGGTGAAGGTCACAACCTCCAAGAACACTCGATCGTTCTCGTTCGCGGTGGCCGTGTAAAAGACCTTCCGGGTGTCCGTTACCACATCGTTCGTGGTTCGCTCGATACCCTCGGTATCGATAAACGCCGCCAAGCCCGCTCCAAGTATGGCGCAAAACGCCCAAAAGCAGGTGCAGCAGCAGCTCCAGCCAAGAAGAAGTAATTTTCCTAATCCCTAACCTTTTCAAGTTATGCCACGTCGCAAAAGAATCTTCACAAAGCCGGATCGCCGTGATCCACGTTACGATAGCCCAGTTGTCGGCCACCTCATCACCAAAGTCATGCAGGACGGCAAACGCTCGCTCGCTCAACGCATCGTTTACGCTGCAATCGATCGCGCCAACGAAGGAACCGATACGGTTGATCCTCTCGAGGTCATCACCCGTGCCGTTGAAAACTCCAAACCACGCGTTGAAGTTAAGTCCCGCCGCGTAGGTGGCGCTACTTACCAAGTACCGCTCGAAGTCGATCCAGATCGCTCTGAGTCTCTCGCTATGCGCTGGCTCGTCACTTACGCACGCAACCGCAAAGGCACCCCAATGCACGTTGCGCTTGCAAACGAAATCAAAGACGCAGCCAACAACCAAGGTGCTGCTGTTCGCAAACGCGACGACGTTCACAAGATGGCACAAGCCAACCGTGCCTTCGCCCACTTCCGCTTCTAATATCTCCCAGAGAATCCAACTCTTCATTAAGAGTTGAAATTTGATCATTGAAACTTTGAATCCTAACCATCCAGATCGTCCTTATACGCTCGAGCGGACCCGTAATATCGGGATCGCTGCGCATATCGACGCAGGGAAGACCACTCTCACCGAGCGGATTCTTTTCTACACTGGTATGATTCATAAAATCGGTGAAGTTCACGACGGTGCAGCTACCACCGACTGGATGGAACAAGAGCGCGAGCGTGGAATCACCATCACCTCCGCAGCCGTCACCACCGAATGGTGGCAGCACAACGAAGATAACGTTACCAAACTTTTCAACGAAGAGAAAAACCGCATCAACATCATCGACACTCCAGGACACGTTGACTTCACTGCTGAAGTTGAGCGTTCCCTCCGTGTTCTCGACGGTGCTATCGTGGTTTTCTGTGGTGTCGCCGGCGTTCAGCCACAAACTGAAACCGTTTGGCGCCAAGCTACTAAATACAACGTTCCTCGCATCGTCTTCGTCAATAAAATGGATCGCACTGGCGCCGACTTCGAACGCGTTGTTGCCCAGATTAAAGAGAAACTCGGCGCAAACGCCGTCCGCATTCTTATCCCGATCGGCGCCGAAGACAGTCTGAAAGGTCAGATCGATGTGGTCAACCAGAAGGCCGTTTACTACTCAGACGACGATCAATTTGGCTCCACCTACACGGTAAAAGAGCTCGATGCCGATCAACAAGCGATCGCAAAAGTCGCTTACGCCGAACTCGTTTCCGTCACCGCAGATTGCGATGAAATCCTTGGTGAGAAATTCCTCATGGAAGAGGAAATTAGCCTCACTGATCTCAAACAGGCGATCCGCCGGGCAACCATCGCCAACAAACTCATTCCAGTTGCAGGTGGCTCCGCTTTCAAAAACAAAGGCGTTCAATACCTCCTCGACGCCGTCATCGACTACCTTCCTTCTCCACTCGATATCCCATTCACCAAAGGAATGGACCCAGATAACGAAGAGAACATCATCGAAATCCCAACCACCGACAACGCGAAATTCACCGCGCTCGTCTTCAAACTCTGGGCAGATAAGTTTGTTGGTAAACTCGTTTTCTTCCGCGTTTACTCCGGTGTCATCCGCAAAGGCGACACGGTTTATAACCCACGCACTCGCAAATCCGAGCGCATCGGCCGCTTGATCCGCATCCAAGCTGACGAACACAAAGACATCGATGCCTGCTTCGCTGGCGACATCGCTGCTATGGTTGGCCTCAAAAACGCAACCACTGGTGACACCCTCGCCGCAGAAGGACACGACGTCGTCCTCGAACCCCCAACTTTCCCTGAACCAGTTATCTCGATGGCTGTTGAGCCAAGAACCAAGGCTGACCAGGAAAAACTCGCCCTCGCTCTCTCGCGCCTCTCGGATGAAGATCCGACCTTCATGGTCAAGACCGATGAAGAAACCGGCCAGACCATCATTTCCGGAATGGGTGAACTTCACCTCGAAATCATCGTCGATCGCATCAAACGCGAATTCAAAGTCGATGCCAACACCGGGGCCCCACAAATCACTTACCGTGAGACCATCACCAAAGCCGCTGGCGGCGAAGGCAAACTGGTCAAACAATCAGGAGGCCGCGGTCAATACGGCCACGTCATCCTTTCCATCAAACCGAACGAAGCGGCAAAAGGCATCACGGTAGAAAACAAAACTGTCGGCGGCTCGATCCCGAAAGAATACATCAACGCATGTATCAAAGGCTGCCGCGAAGCGACCACCAATGGTGTTATCGCTGGCTACCCAGTCATCGACGTCCATGTCGATATCCTCGACGGCTCCTACCACGATGTGGATTCCAATGAAAACGCCTTCACCATGGCAGCGATCTTCGCCATGCGTGACGCTTTCAAGAAAGCCGGTCCTATCCTTCTCGAACCCATCATGGCTGTCGAAGTTACGACTCCAGACGATTATCAAGGCGATGTCATGGGTGACCTCAATCGCCGCCGCGGACAAATCCAGCACATGGAGTCAACAGGTCCATTCTCCGTGGTTAACGCCAATGTCCCTCTCAAAGAAATGTTCGGCTACTCAACTGCCGTTCGCACGCTCTCATCAGGTCGTGCTTCTTACTCCATGACCCCTTCTCACTTCGAACAAGTTCCTAACTCCATCGTCGAGGAAATCGCGATCGATCGCGTTGCTTAATTCGCCCAATTCTCTACCAATCATCTCACAACCAACTACCACCTCAATCCCATGTCAGCTCAAAAAATTCGGATCCGCCTGCGTGCCTTCGACCATCGTGCTATCGATCGTTCGGCTCTTGAAATCGTGGAGACCGCAAAGCGCACCGGCGCTCGTGTTGCTGGTCCTATCCCGCTTCCTACTCGCATCGAGAAATTCAGTGTTAACCGTTCCGTTCACGTGAACAAAAAATCTGCTGAACAATTCGAAATTCGTACCCACAAGCGCGTTCTCGACATCGTCGATCCAACCGCACGCACCGTCGATGAGCTCAAAAAACTCAACCTCCCAGCAGGTGTCGACATCACCATCCGCATATAACAGCTGCCTATTTAGCAACTCTTCATTTCAATTTCTAATCTCAAACTTTTTCTAGTATGTCACTTGGACTCATCGGCAAAAAACTCGGCATGACCCGTATCTTCGATAAAGAAGCGGGATCCAGTATTCCTGTTACCGTCATCGACGTTACGGGCAACACGATCCTTCAATCTAAAACTCCTGAAACTGACGGTTACACCGCCGTTCAGGTTGGTTTTGACGACCAAAAAGAATTCCGCGTTAACAAACCAGATCTCGCACGCTTCAAAAAAGCAGGCTCAGCTCCAAAACGCCGCGTTCAGGAATTCCGTTTCGAAAACGGCACCGAAGTTCCTAGTGAACATCCCGGTCTTGCTCTTTTCACAGCTGGTCAATACGTGGACGTCATCGGTAACACGATCGGTCGCGGTTTCCAAGGTGTTGTCAAACGCCACAACTTTGGTGGTCAGCCAATGGCACACGGTCACATGATGCACCGTCGTTCCGGCGCCATCGCTGCCGGATCTACTCCAGGCCGCGTTTGGAAAAACCAAAAGATGCCAGGTCACATGGGCACAACCAAATCGACCGTGCAAAATCTCAAAGTCATCGCCGTGCGCGAGGAAGACGGTGTCATCCTTGTTTCCGGTTCCGTCCCAGGTGCCAAAGGCGCCTACCTCACGATCCGTGCAGCTAAGAAAAAGTAAGCTGCTAATCCGTTCAATCCATCACTTTAACTGAAACTTTCCGCCATGTCCGCAAAAGCATTCACAGCCGCAGATGCAGAAGCCGCAAATCTTGTCCTCATTGGTGAGGACAAAGGCCGCCAAGCAGTCCATGACCTTATCACCGCTTACCGTGCAAACCGCCGTTCCGGCACCGCACACACCAAGACCCGTGGTGAAGTCAGTGGTAACAACAAGAAAATCTACAAACAAAAAGGCACCGGTAATGCCCGTCACGGTGATAAACGCGCTCCGATCTTCGTCGGTGGTGGTGTTGTCTTCGGACCACGCAATCGCTCCTATGCGAAAAGCGTTCCAAAATCAGTCCGCAAACTCGCACTCCGCCGCGTGCTTGGTGATCTGACCCGTGCTGAAAAACTCTTCACAGTTCCTTCCTTTGCGATTGCCGATGGTAAAACCAAATCCTTCATCGCAGCCGTCAGCACTATCACCCCAGCAGATCGTAAAGTTCTCTTGGTTGGTAATTTCGACGACTCCACCAAATTAGCCGCTCGCAACGTGGGCTGGGCTCAATTGGTAACTCCTACCGATATCAACGTTGAGCAAATGCTCCTCGCTAAAATCATCATCCTTGTAGGTGATGCTGTCTCGACCCTCGCCCAGCGCACCGCCTAATCCCTCTAACGATCTAAATTTACGACCATGAACGACATCTACCAGGTCATCAAAAACGTCCGCCTTAGTGAAAAGGCCTCACTGCTCCAAGAGCAGAACAATGAGGTTGTTCTCGAAGTCGATCGTAACGCCAACAAGCTCGAAATCAAACAAGCGGTTGAGACCATTTTTAATAAAAAGGTCATCAAAGTCCGTACAGCAAATTACGACGGTAAAGTCCGCCGTAAGCGCCGTTCAGACCAAGGCCGTACCCCGAGCTACAAAAAAGCCATTGTCCGCCTCGCGGATGGTGAATCCCTTGACCTCATCTAAGCCAGCATCCCCGCCTCACGGTGGGAATTAAAACGAAACCAATTTTAACGTCAGCGAGTCATGCCACTTAAAACTTTCAAGCCCAACACACCATCCGAGCGATACAAGGTGCTTCCGTCTTTCGACGAAATCACCAAAAGCAAACCGGAAAAGTCCCTCCTCACTCCGCTTAAACGCTCAGGTGGTCGGAATAATACCGGACGTATCACAACCCGCCACATCGGTGGTGGTCACAAACGTCACTATCGCTTGGTCGATTTCAAACGTAACAAACTCAACGTCGAAGCAACCGTGCTAGGCATTGAATACGATCCGAACCGCACCTGCCGTATCGCTCTTCTTCAATACAAAGACGGAGTCAAATCCTACATCCTTGCACCAGCCGGCTTGACCGACGGTGATAAAGTCATCGCAGGTGCAGACGTCGCTCCAAAAGTGGGTAACGCCATGCCACTCGGCAAAGTGCCACTCGGAACAGAAATTCACAACATCGAGCTCCTCCCAGGTAATGGTGGCAAAGTGGCTCGTTCCGCTGGTCAAAGCGCTGTTCTTTCTAACCGTGACGGTGGTTGGGCTCTCGTCAAGATGCGCTCCGGAGAAATCCGCCGCTTCCACGAAGCCTGCTTCTGCACCATCGGCGTCGTCGGCAACCGCGACCACATGAACGAAGTTTCCGGAAAAGCTGGCCGCTCACGCTGGCAGGGTGTTCGCCCAACCGTCCGCGGTATGTGTATGAACCCTGTGGATCACCCGAACGGTGGTGGTGAGGGTAAATCCAAGTCCGGTGGTGGTCGCCAACACTTGCTCTCACCATGGGGTCACGCCAAAGGTCAGAAGACCCGTAAGAAGAAGAAAACCACCAGTGTTTTCATCGTCGAGTCGCGCCACAAAAACAAGACCAAGTAATCCCTTTTAGAATCTCCAACTTAAATTAGATATGCCACGTTCCCTAAAGAAAGGCCCATTCGTCGACCAAAAGCTTCTCGCGAAAATCGATGCCGTTGCCGAAGCCGGTTCCGATCGTAAACCGATCAAAACCTGGTCTCGCAAATCCATGATCACTCCAGATTTCGTGAGCCACAACTTCTCAGTCCACAATGGCAAGACGTTCATCCCTGTCTATGTGACTGAAAACATGGTTGGCCACAAACTCGGTGAATTCGCTCCGACCCGTATTTTCCGTGCTCACGGTGGTATCGGTAAGAAATAATCCGCTCTCGCTAACGACACTTACTCAAAGAAATGTTCACCTACAGTCATACACGTTGTTTTGCTGCTGCCCTCGGGTTGCTCGCAATCACCGTGCCGTGCCAAGGACAAGAGAACGTTTCTCCAGAGCAACTGAAAGCAAGCATCGCCAAACTCCAAGAGCAGAACCGCACTTTGCACCTCGCTCTCGTAGAAGCAAACCAGGCCGAAAAGAATTCCAGCGAGCAACTTACCCAAGTTCGTGAACGTCTCGAGGCTCTCGGTAAAAACCTTCTCGATGGGGGAGATGATCGCTTGGTTCAAGCCGCAGCGGACCTTCAGATCGCTAATGAGCGCTTCGCTAATCTCGAAGCAGCTTCAGCCAAGCTTTCAGTATCTGTCCAAGACTACCTCCGCCAGGCAGTGGTCTCGGATCCAGAAGCGAGAGTTCTTGTAGAAACAGCTAGGAGAGAGCTTGACTCTCTCAGCGGTCTCAGCCAGAAACCCCTCCCCGACATCCGGACCGGCAATCTCCAGCAGGCACGGATCGTCAGCCTCGACCAAGAATCTGGAATGCTAGTCCTTAACCTAGGGGAGACCCAAGGCGCAAAAATCGGAATGACTTTCCGCCTCATGCAAGGACAGAAACCCTATGCAACGGCCATCCTCGCAGATGTCCGTAAGGGAATATCCGGTGCATTCGTCGAACAACTCGACTCTAAAGATCACACACCTCGTCTCGGCGATATTGCCGTCCTCCTTACCCAAAACTAAGCTTCACTAACTCTCACCAAACCGCCGACCATGGAAGTCACCAGCACCACTAAATTTGTCCGTCTCTCGCCTAAAAAAGCGCGCGACGTCGCCCGCGAGATTCAAGGACTCCCCGTTTCGAACGCCCTCGATATCCTTACCTTCACTCCTAAAAAGGCTGCGCAACTCATTGCGAAGACCTTGAAGACTGCCATCGCTGATGCGGAAAACAATTTCTCACTCGATACCAGCACCCTTATCATCAAGGAAGCAGTCATCGGTGCCGGACCAACTCTGCGCCGCTTCATGCCACGTGCTAAAGGCTCCGCAGGTGCCATCCTCAAACGCACCTCTCACATCTCCATCACCCTCGTCGGTGCAGCTCCGGAAAAGAAAAAGCGCGCTCCTAAAAAAGGAACCGCTAAGAAAGCCGATACAGTACCAACCGAAGCACCAGCCGCCGAAGAAACCGCAGCTGCTAGCGAAGCCGCCAACGCATAATTCATCCAACTTAACACTCTCCACCTAACACCATGGGCCAAAAAGTAAATCCGATCGCCTTCCGTCTCGCTGTCAATAAAGACTGGCGTTCCAAATGGTATGCCTCAGGCAAAGACTACACCACTAAACTCCACGAAGACCTCGCCATCCGCGCATACTTCAAAGGTAAATTGGTAAATGCAGGTCTTGCTCGCGTTATCATCGAGCGTGCATGGAATAGCGT